>CALMEC010000035.1 GCA_937862675.1 uncultured Actinomycetes bacterium | reverse complement strand
CGACCGCGACGAGGGCACCGTGGCGATGGGCGACCTCCGCGATCGCCGCGATGTCGAAGACCTCCAACGTCGGGTTCGTCGGCGTCTCGAAGAACACGAGGCGCGCGCCCTCCTCCAGGAGCGACTCGAGCCGGGCCAGCTCGTCACCCAGCAGGAACGTCGTCCTGATGCCGAGCTGCGGCAGCTGGTCGGCGAGCAGTTCAAGGGTGCCGCCGTACGCGTCACCGAGACAGACGACCCCGGACCGGCCGTACTCGACGAAGAGCGCCGACTCGGCCGCCATCCCCGAGCAGAACGCAAGTGCCGCCTCGGCGCCTTCGACGGCGGCCAGCGTCTCCTCGAGGGAGAGGATCGTCGGATTGAGGCCGTAGCGGGTGTAGAGGGCGCCGGGCGTGCGTCCGTCGACGACGTCCAGAAGCGCATCCGTGGTCGGGAAACCGAACGTGGTGGTGGTGTAGGTCGGAAGATGGGGTGCCCCGTGCGGGTCCTTCCACGTGGTGCCGTGGATCGCCCGCGTCGCCTGTCCCTGATCTCTGCCCATGGTCCTCTCCGATGTCCGCCCATCGTGCCGGGTGCGACCGGCGCGACCTCATGGCCTCCATGACGGTCAGGCGCCCGATGGCGTTCGTGGGCACGCTACGCGGGACGGGGCGACCCTGCCCACGACGGCGTTCGAAGGGGCCGCACGACGTGACATCGCCGCGGTGGCGGCGTCGCGCAGGCCTCGTCCGACTGCCGCGGCGACTCGCTTCCCCCGTCCGGACCGGGTCGACGCACCGGCCGACGACGGCCACCGGACGCCCGTTTCACGGCCATCGGTACGATCCCCGCAATGCGCATCGCCTGGATCGGACTCGGAACAATGGGCCACGCCATGGCCGGGCACCTTTTGAGTGCCGGACACGGCCTCGTCGTCCACAACCGCACCGCCGCTCGTGCCGATGCCCTCGTGACCCTCGGCGCGACGCGTGCCGAGACACCGGCGGAGGCCGCGGCGGGCGCGGACCTCGTCTTCACCTGTGTGTCCGATTCACCGGACGTCGAACAGGTCGTCCTCGGTCATGACGGCGCCGCGTCCCGCATGCGACCGGGATCGGTCCTGGTCGACTGCTCGACGATCGCGCCCGCCGTGACGCGACGCATCGCCGAGGAGCTGACCGGACGTGGGATCGGCGCCGTGGACGCACCCGTCTCGGGCGGCTCCGAGGGCGCCAAGAACGGCACGCTCAGCGCCTTCGTGGGCGGTACCGTGGCCGACGTGACCACGGCGGGCCCCGCGCTGGAGGCGTTCTGCACCTCCATCACCCACCTTGGCGGACCCGGTGCCGGACAGGCGGCGAAGGCCGTCAACCAGGTTCTCGTCGCCGGAACCTATGCGGCCCTGGCCGAGGCGCTCGTCCTGGGCGAGAACGAAGGCCTCCCCATGGCCGACCTGGTGACGGCGCTCTCGGGTGGGGCCGCCCAGAGCTGGGTGCTCGAGAATCGCAGCCAGAACGTCATCCGTGACGAATACCCGCTGGGCTTCCGGGTCGCGCTCCACCTGAAAGACCTGCGCATCGCCCTGGGCGAGGCGGCCGCAATGGGCGTGGCCCTCCCCGTGACCGACCTGATCGCCTCACTGGAGGAACGCCTGGTCGAGGCCGGCTTCGGCGACGAGGACCTCTCCAACCTCGCCCGGGTCCCCCGCGGTCTCCCGGCGCACGAAGTGCCCGGCGGATCGGACTCCCCCGAAGCGTGAGCACCGTCACCACGACGGATGTCGCGATCGTCGGCGCCGGCCCCGCCGGCCTGATGCTCGGCCATCTACTGCAGCGGGCCGGGATCGGCTCCGTCGCGATCGACATCCGGAGCCGCGAGGAGATCGAGGCCACCCACCGTGCGGGCATCCTCGAACGCGACGCCGTGCGCATGCTCATCGACACGGATGTCGGTGACCGCGTCCTGACCGACGGCCACGAGCACCGCGGCATCGAGCTGGCCTTCGGCGGGAGTCTGCACCGGATCGACTTCGTCGGGCTCGCCGGTGCCAGCACCTGGCTCTATCCGCAGACGGACGTGTTCATCGACCTGGCCGACGCGCGTGCGCGCGACGGCGGTGACGTCCGCTTCGGGGTCGGCGGGGGGTCGGTCCACGACATCACGGGCGACCGCCCCGCGATGAGGTTCACCGACGCGCCCGGGAACGACCACGAGGTGCGGGCACGCTTTCTGGCCGGCTGCGACGGCTCCCAGTCCGTCTGCCGCCACCTCGTACCCGAGAACGCCCGGCGGACCTTCTTCCGCGAGTACCCGTTCGCCTGGTTCGGGATCCTGGTCGAGGCGCCGCCGAGCCACCCCGAGCTGATCTACAACCATTCGGACCGCGGGTTCGCACTGATCAGCCAGCGGACGGCCACCCTGCAGCGGATGTACTTCCAGTGCGATCCCGCCACTGACGAGGCCGCGTGGTCCGATGCCGCGATCTGGGCGGAGATGCAGGCCCGGCTGGGCGCGAACGGCGTCACGCTCCACGAAGGGCCGATCACGTCCCGCGGCGTGCTGCCGTTCCGCTCGTTCGTGCAGGAGCCCATGCGATACGGGTCGATGCTGCTCGCCGGAGATGCCGCGCACACCGTGCCGCCGACCGGGGCCAAGGGCCTCAACCTCGCGCTCAACGACGTGCGGGTGCTCGCCGAGTGCCTCGAGCGCCGGCTGAAGGACGACGATCATGACGCGCTCGACGAGTATTCCGCACGGGCGCTGGAGCGCGTCTGGCGGGCCCAGCATTTCTCGTACTGGTTGACGACCCTTCTGCATCTGGTGCCGGATGCCTCCGATTTCGACGCCCGCCGGCAACTGGGCGAGCTGACCTCGATCACCTCCAGCGAGGCCGGCCGCCGGTACCTGGCCGAGAGCTATACGGGGTGGCCGTCGGCCTGACATCGCGGCGCACGACGACGTCATCACGCCATTCGGGGTGACGGCTCGTCACGGGATCCGGGACCGGAGACGGCTGGGCCGGTGCGACAACGGTGCTCACACCGAACGCCGACCGGCCAGTCCCATCAACCTCCGCTCGAACCGCGCCAATCCTCCACATGAGTGATTAATGTCACGGCGATTTCCGAAATATGCCCCGGAAGACCCGCCGACCAGCGGGACAAGCGCCACCACAGCCCGCCAGAACCCCCGAAACGAGAGCGACAGAGCCTCGATACCCCTGATACTGTGCCGCCTTCAGCGATGTTAGGTAACCCTAACGACGGGAGGATCGTCAGATGAGCGGGCTTCAGCCTCGAGTGAGCGTGATCGTACCGACCCGGAACGAGGCCCCCAATCTGGAGAAAATCCTTCCGACGATCCCCGCGGTACACGAGGTGATCGTGGTCGACGGCGGGTCCACCGACGGAACCGTCGAGACCGCGCGCCGAGTCCTGCCCACGGTCAAGGTCATCTCCCAGACCCGGCGTGGCAAGGGCAACGCGATGGCCTGCGGATTCGAGCACGCCACGGGCGACATCCTGGTCATGTTCGACGCCGACGGATCCGCGGACGCCCGTGAGATCGAGCTCATGGTGGCGGCGCTGGTGAACGGCGCCGACTTCGTGAAGGGGAGCCGAATGCTGCACGGAGGCGGCAGCGCCGACCTCACCGGCCTGCGTGCCCTGGGCAACCGCGCGCTCACCGCCGTGGTGAACGTGGTGTTCCGAACCCGGTACACAGACCTCTGCTACGGCTACAACGCCTTCTGGTCCGACGTCCTCCCCGTCTTCGACCTGCCCCCGATCTCGGCCACCACCCCCCAGTGGGGCGACGGGTTCGAGATCGAGACCCTGCTCAACTGCCGGGCGGCGGCGGCCAAGCTGACGATCCTGGAGATCCCCAGCTACGAACACGGACGCATCCACGGCGTCAGCAACCTGAACGCGTTCAGCGACGGGATGCGCGTGCTCCGCACCATCGAGAACGAGCGTCGGCGTGCCCGTGAGGCCCGGCGTCGTCCGCTGGGTGACACGGTCCGGTTCACGTCCCACTCCGTGCGCAAGCCACTCTCGCGGTTCGACGAGGCATCCTCGTCCAGCGTCGGGCACTTCGACGACGTGTCGCCGTCCTCCCCCGGCGAGCGGGGAGGAATCCCCCTCACCGTCGCCGCCACGGCCGATATCGAGAATTGACGCGGCCGTCTGAGCTGAGCCGCACCACCTCCGCCCTGAACCCGGCGGCGCCGACCGCCTCGGTGGTCATCTGCTGCTGGACCGCCGACCGCACCGATCTGCTCCGCCGATCGGTGCTGGAAGCGGCAGGCCAGGCCCACGACGGCGACGAGGTGCTGGTCGTCGTCGATCACAACGACGCACTCGCACGTGCGATGTCCACGTGGGCCGCGACGGAGGTGCCCCCCGAGCGTGCGCGCCGCATCCGGGTGATCGAGAGCACCGGTGCACGAGGGCTCTCCGGTGCCCGCAACACAGGGGTGGAGCATTCCGGCGGTGACCTGATCGTGTTCCTCGACGACGACGCGGTCCCCCGCCCCGGATGGCTGGACGGGCTGCGCAGCACGTTCGCCGACCCGTCGGTCGCCGGCGCGGGTGGCGGCATCGCGGCCGTGTGGACCCGGGGCCGCCCCGGCTGGTTCCCCGAGGAACTCGACTGGGTCGTCGGATGCGACTACCGTGGCCTGCCCGGTGACGGCGCAGAGATCCGCAACCCGATCGGCGCCAACATGGCATTGCGCCGCTCCGCGCTCCGCGGACTGCGATTCGACACCGGTCTCGGTCGCGACGGTTCGCGTCCGGCGGGTGCCGAGGAGACCGAACTCGCGATCCGGATGCGTCAGGCCGACCCCTCGGTCCGCTTCGTGCGCCGGGCGACGGCATGTGTCGACCACCATGTCACGGCCGAACGCCATCGGCTGGGGTACCTGCTCCGACGCTGCTGGCACGAGGGGCTCTCGAAGGGTTCCATGACCTCACGCGTCGGCGCCGGCGACGGGCTCTCGGCCGAACGGGGATACCTGCTGTCGGTGCCGGGGGCATGTGTGCGCCATATCGGCGCCGTCCGCCACCGAGACCTCTGGGGGCCGGGACGAGCCGCGACCCTGATGGCCGGAACCATCGCGACCGGCGTCGGCTATCTGAGGGGCCGAGCGGTCCGGTGACCGACGGCACCGGCTTCACACCGATTCCCGTCCTCGAGGTGGACCGCACCGACCCCTCCCGCTGGGATCCGGTCCGTCCGAACGACCGGGGCCGTGTCCACATCCGGCTGCTGGATCGCGGCTGGCCGGTCGCCGATGCAACCCTCGACCACCTCGCCGGCCTGGAGGGACCGGAGATCCGGCGCGAGCTGGACCGGTGGGCCGACGCCCAGCCCGATCCGATCCCCAGCCGCTGGCCGGACCGGTCGTGTGATGCGACGCCGGCCGTATCGGTCGTCGTCTGCACCCTGGGACGCACCGAGGAGCTGCGCGCCACGCTGACGGCACTGCTCGGCCAGGACCATCCCGACTTCGAGATCGTCGTCGTCGACAACGAACCGCGGTCCGGGCGCGTAGCCGGCATGCTCGCCGATCTCGTGTCACCGGAAGACGCGAGCCCCTCCGGTCCCGTGCCCGTGCGCGTGGCCGAACCCCGCCCGGGACTCTCCCGCGCACGGAACGCCGGCGTCCGCGCGGCCCGGCACGAGCTGATCGCCTTCACCGACGACGACGCCGTCCCCTCCCCAGGCTGGCTCCGCGCGGTGGTGGAACCCTTCGCCGCGGACGAGAACGTGGGCTGCGTCACCGGAGCGGTCCTTCCCGCGTCGCTGGACACCGAGCCGCAGTGGTGGTTCGAGCAGGCCGCCGGCTTCGGCAAGGGCTTCGCGGCGATGCACTGGGGTCAGCGCCCGCCCGACCGGCGGCTCGCCGGCTGGGTCCGGCCCGGCTACCGGCGCGTCGCCTTCCCCTCCACGGGAACCGATTTCGGCAGCGGCAACAACATGGCGTTCCGGCGGCGGGTGCTCCACGAGGTCGGCCCGTTCGACCCCGCGCTCGGCGCGGGATCGCCGACCATGGGCGGAGAGGACCTGGACATGTTCCGCCGCGTGTTCCTCGCCGGACACGGGATCGTCTACCACCCCGCGGCGCTCGTCACCCACACGCACCGTGAGACCGTCCCCGCCCTCCGCCGGCAGATGTACGGGTACGGGCTCGGCATGGCCGCGGTGATGCTGAAGCAGCTCTGCTCGAGCGACGCGCTCCGATTGCTCCGGCTGGGCCCGGCCTCGCTCCGGTACCTGCTCAAGCGCGACTCGGCGAAGAACGCCGACAAGCGCCCCGACTTCCCCGCCGAGCTCACCCGGGTCGAACTGCAGGGGTACCTGGCGGCGCTCTGGGTCTATCCCCGTGCCCGTTTCGCCACCCGGGCGGACCGGAAGGCCGGCTGATCGCCACCGCGACCGAACATCCCGACACGTCGACACCACCGGCCGGGCAGGACCGGGAGTTCGAGCAGGACCGGCTCGGGCGCAACGCCCGGCACCTGTCGATCTCGGCGCTCGTTACCGCCGTGCTCGGTCTCGCCTACTGGATGGCCGCCGAGCGGCTCTTCGAGACCGCGGAGGTCGGCCGGGCCACGGTAACGGTGAGCACGGCGACGATGCTGGGCACCCTCTCCTGCCTCTCGCTGGGCGGCATGTACGAGCGCTTCCTCACGAGCAGCGGGCACCGCGTGCGACGACTGTTCGCCACCGGCTGCGCTCTCGTGTTCGGTACGGGCCTGCTCGTCGGTGGGGGGTTCGTCCTCTCCGGAAGGCACGGGCTCTTCACGACCACCGCCGAGCGCTGGATGTTCCCCGCCGTCGTGGCGGTGTTCGCCCTCTTCGCCCTGACCGATCCCATTCTCGTCGGACTCCGCGACGCACGTGTCGTGGCGGTCAAGAACATCACGCACTCGGTCGCGAAGCTCGCGGCGCTGCCGTTCGCGGCCATCGTCGCAAGCTCCGCCTGGGTGATCTACGGCAGCTGGGCAGCCCTCTCCGGTGCGGCCGCCGCTCTCGGCCTGCTGTGGGCCTGGCGTCGGAGCACCCTCCCGGTGCTCGGCCGGCCGGCCGAGCTCCCACGGGCCCGGAGCCTGATGACGCATCACGCGGCGGTCTTCTCGATGATGCTCGTCTCCCTGATCCTCCCTCTCTACCTGCCGCTGGTCGTACTGCGGATGACCGACTCCACGCACGCAGCCTGGTTCGGCCTGGCGCAGGTGCTCGTGAGCGGCTCCACCCTGTTCGTGGCGGCGGTGCAGTCGTCGTATGTCGCCGAGGCCTCCCATCCCGGCACCGACACGGCGGCCATCACGCGGCGCGTCGCCCGGATCTCGACCCTGCTGGCCGTGGCGTGCGCCGCAGTGCTCGGCCTCGCCGGTCCCTTCGTCCTCGGCCTGGTCGGTTCGGACTACCAGGAGCACGCGACAGGCCACCTTGTGTTCATGGCATTGGCCATCCTGCCTCAGGCGGTCGTCGGCACCTACGTGGCGATGGCCCGCATCCGCAACCGCATGATGCTCGCCCTGGTGGCACAGATCGGCGCTGTGGCCGCGGTGGTCCTGCTGGCTCCACTGGGTGTGGACCGATGGGGACTGACGGGTGTGGGTGCGGCCTTCTTCAGCGTCGAGATGGTGGCATGCATCGTCGTCCTGATCCCGCTCGTCGGCTCGTGGCGTGCCTTGACGCGAGGAACGCGGTGACCGCGGACGCACCACGCGGGCTGCCCTCCCGGGTCGGCGTGATCCTGTCCCTTGACACGCTGGACGTCATGGGCGGCGTGCAGCGGGTCGTCGGCCTCCTGGCCCCCGCTCTCGCCGCGGCGGATGTCCCGGTGGGTGTCGTGGCGCTGAGACGCGAACGCGATCGACCCGTCCCGACCCTGCAGCCCGATGACGGGATCGCCCGTGTCGCACTCGAAACCGAGCCGGCGACGATGCCGTACAGTCCGCTGCCCCTGAACCGGGCGCTGCGCCTCCTCGCACGGGGCAACGTGGACGCCGTCCGCACCTTCCGAGCCGGAGTCCGCGAGCTTCGCCGGATCCTGTCGCGGCTGGACGATCCCGTGGTTCTGTGCATGCAGCTGCAGAGCGCCGAGTACTGGATCGCGGCCGGGCTGCCCCCGGAGCGCCTCGTCGTGCAATGGCACGGATCATTCGAGCAGGCGCAGAACTTCCGAGAACTCGCCCGCATCCGCTGGGTCTCTCGGCGAGCGGCGGCGACCCTGGCCCTCAACGCCGGCGACGCGGGCAGGTTCACCGCGGCCGGTGTTCGCACGACGGGATGGATCCGCAATCCCGTGGACGTGGGAGCCCTGTCGCACCCGGAGGCCGAAAAGCATCCCCGTGACCGGCGGATCGTGGCCGCCGGGCGGTTCGTGGAGGAGAAGGGATACGACCTGCTCCTCCAGGCCTGGAGCCGGATCGCCGATCGGCACGCCGACTGGGAACTCGTCATCCACGGCGAGGGTCCGCTCCGTGACACCCTGGTCCGGCTCGTCGATGACGCCCGTGCCGCAGGTGTCCAGGTCCGTCTGTGCCCGCCGACCGATGATCTGCCCGCCCTCCTGCGCAGAAGCTCGGTGCACGTGCTCCCGTCTCGGGTCGAGGGGATGGGCCTTGTCCTCGCCGAGGCCATGTGCTGCGGGACCCCCAACATCGCCTTCGACTGTTCGGCGGGCGTCCATGAGCTGCTCGCCGACGGAGCGGGTGTGCTCGTCCCTCCCAAGGATGTCGCGTCCCTCGCCGAGGCCCTGTCGGCGTTGATCGACGATCCGTCGCGGCGCGACGCCGTGGCGACGGCCGGAAGGACGCGCATCGGCGAGTTCGGACTCGAGCGAGCGACACGGTCCTGGCTGGAGATCATCGATCAGATCGCCGGGACGACGTTCGGCCGACGATCCGGGACCGACTCATCGCGGCGAACGGCGTCGTCCGCCGCGACGTGAACGCCCCCGGGCCATCTCCGACTCCTCGAACACGTCCGGGCTGAACCACTCCACCAGGTGGGCGATCGGATCGTCGCCCGACGACGGCAGCATCAGATACTCGCGTGCCGGGACCAGGGCATCCGGCCCGGGAGACCCCGCCAGCACGGTCCCCCACCGGCCGGCGGGCACCCGCCCCCACTTCGCGACCTGCCGGGTGGTGACCACACCGGCCTCGTGAAGGGTCCGGCCGAGCGGATCGTCCGTGGTGGCGAGCGTGTGCCGAACCGATTCGGGGACCCGTTCCAGAACGGCGACCACCGTCGAGGCCCCCCACACCTCGCGCCCGGTCAGGAGCACCTCCCGGATCAGGAGCGAGTCGTCGCCGTCCGGGCGGAGCCCGGCGACCGCACGGGAGACCTGGCGGCCGATCGGCTCCCCGGATGTCCCGGTGTACTCGTCCCCGGCCTCGATGACGGCCAGATCCTGATCTCCGGCGAGGACCCAATGGGAACGCACCGAGACGGTGATGCGGTCACCGGTGAGCACCTCGAGCGACGTGGTGGTCAGACCGTCCCCGCGCAGCACCAGCTGCACCACACGCCCGAGCCCGGGAAGCTCATCGGACGCGCCCGTCGTCACCGCATCTCCGACAGGGCCTCGCGCACGACCCCGGCCACCTGGTCCACCCACGGCCGCTTCAGGACGCCCACGTGGTCGCAGGGCAGTTCGGTGATCCGATGATCACCCACCAGAATCTGCCCCCACCAGCTCCGTCCGTCGATGTTCTCCGTGCTGAGGAAGACCTCGCCGGCCCCGTCCCATGGCCGCGGCCGGTACCGCTCGGTCAGGCGAAGTCCGTGCTGGAAGAAGACCTCGTCCCGCGTCGACGACGAGAACGGGTACCACCCGGCACCGAGGAGCTGGAACCGCGTACGCCACAGTTCCCCACGGGTCTGCTCACGCATCCCCGCGATCCGGATCCGAGGCGGCGTCTCGCCCACCTCGCGCGCGAGGTGGCCCGGCAGAACGGTGTCCAGCATCACCAGGGCACCCACACGGTAGCCCGCCTCGCGCGCGAGGTGCGCGGTCTCGAGTGCGAGGAGCCCGCCGAGGGAGTGGCCGATCAGGACGAGCTGAGGCGCAGCGGATGCGGACGGGAGATCGGCCCGGATGGTGCGCAGGTAGCGCCGCGCCGCGGCGGCCACCGACCAGTCGGGGATGGCCACACCGTCGTATCCGCGAACCTGGAAGGCCGTCACAGGGTGCTCCGCGGGAAGGGAGCGCACCAGGTCGCTGAAGAGGTATGCGGGACCGCCCGCTCCGGCGAAGCAGTAGACGACGGCCGCGCCGGTTCCCGGTTCCGACGATGCGGTCGCCCCGAACGGGGTCGACGGACGCAACCTCACGACATGGCGCGGCTCGTGCGTTGCACCGTCGTCGCCGCGACGGGCCGCCACCAGCCGGGCGAACTGCGCCACGGTCGACGCCCTGGCGAGATCGGCGCCCAGCACGTCGACGCCCTCCTCGGCCAGCGATGCCACGACCTCTTCCACCGACAGCGAGTCGCCACCCAGTGCGAAGAAATCGTCATCGCGACTCAAATCGTCCAGACCCAGCACCGGACCCCAGTGACGGGCCACCAGGACCTCCCACTGGGCGCGGGGCGGATCGGACACCGTGCGCCGGGGGACATCGGGCAGTGCCTCCCTGTCGACCTTCCCGCGCTCGGTCCGGGGAAGGGCGTCCAGGAGCATGAGTGCGTGCGGCACCATCCATTCGGGCACGCGGGTGCGCACCCCACTGCGCAGCGCCGCCAGCGAGGGCGGGCGG
>CALMEC010000034.1 GCA_937862675.1 uncultured Actinomycetes bacterium | reverse complement strand
GCGGTCACATTCGAGCAGGCCGTCCTGGATCTGGGCGTGCCCGCGTCGCTGGTGCGCCCAGATCGCGGCCCGGTCGTGGTGCAACCGCACTGCCATCAGCGCGCGCTGGCCCAGGCGGATGCGGTGTCCGAACTGCTCGCCGCCGTCGGCTACGTGCCCACCGACAGCGGCTCCGGCTGCTGCGGCGGCGCCGGGTCGTTCATGTACCGCCACGACCTGCCGGAGCTTCGCCGTTTCGCCGGTGAGACGTCCGACCCGATCGCGGCACCCGGGATCTCGTGTCGCATGAGCCTGGCCCGGTCGGCGGACCTGTCGCGGATCCTCACGACGGCGGAACTGATGCTGGCTCGTCGTACCCGTTCCCGCCGTTGATCCTGAGGGCGCAGCCCTCGGACTCGCGGAGGGGCATCCGCCCACCCGCCAGTCCCCGGGCTTCGCGCGGGGCCTCACATTTGGCCGGGACCGTCGGTGGTTGGGTGCGCATGACGCGCACCTGCCATTGATGCTTGGTAGCGCAGCCAGGGACCGACGGTTGACCCGTGTACGGCAGGACCGACTGAGCCCGCACCCAACAGCCTGCGAATGATCATCACGAGAGGCCCGACGCAGAAGGGACTGGCGGATCGGCCGGGGCGGGCGGGTCGATAGCCCTTCCGCCAGTCCCCGCCACCGCGGGAGGCCCCGGATGGGCTGTCATAATCCCCGGCAGTGTCGAACAAGCCCATCCAGGTGACCGTCGACCGCCTCAAGCGGATCGCCCACATCCCCGACCGGCCCAAGAAGCCGCTCGATCCCACCACGTGCCCCAAGTGCGAGAGTCACTTCCGGGACGAGGAGATGGTGGCCAACGCCCGTGTCTGCACCAACTGCGGACATCACTTCCCGATCACGGCCCGCGCGCGCCTGGACCACCTCTCCGGCGGCTCGGGATGGCGTGAGATCTGGACGGAGCTGCGTGCGTCCGATCCGCTCCAGTTCGTGGATCTGGAGCCGTACCCGGATCGTGCCCGCAAGGCCGAGCAGAAGACCGGGCTGGGCGAGGCCGTCGTGGTGGCCGAACTCGAGGTCGAGGGGCAGCCGTGCGTCGCGGCCGTCATGGACTTCGCGTTCATGGGCGGCAGCATGGGCTCGGTGGTGGGCGAGAAGATCGCCCGGGCCTGCGACCGGTCCATCGAGCTGGGGGTGCCGCTCATCGCGGTCAGCGCCTCCGGCGGGGCACGCATGCAGGAGGGGGTCCTCGCGCTCATGCAGATGGCGAAGACCGTCGTCGGCTTCGAGGAGATGGCCGATGCCCGTCTCCCGGTGATCGTGGTCCTCGCACACCCGACCACCGGCGGCGTGTGGGCCTCGTTCGCCGCCCTCGGCGACTTCACGTACGCCGAGCCCGGGGCGCTCATCTCGTTCTCCGGCCCGCGCGTCATCGAGCAGACCACCCGTGAGAAGCTCCCCCCCGACTTCGGCCTGGCCGAGTCGCAGCTCAAGAACGGGCAGATCGACGACATCGTCGACCGGCGGGACCTTCCCCAGCGCATCGGGCGCGTCCTCCGCATCTGCGAGCGCCCGGACCTGGCGCAGGCGCCGACCCTGGCGCAGCACCTCAGTGAGGCCTCCGGAGACCGCATGGGCAAGGTTGCCGAGGGCATCGCGCACACCGTCACCCACACGATCCCCCGATTCCCCGGCAAGGTCGTCAAGAAGGTCGGGCAGGCCGTCGACGCCCGGCGCAAGAAGGGGACGGTCGAATGAGCTCGCGGCCCGGGGGGCGCTTCGTGCGCCGCATCACGGAGCGGCTCCATCACGCGCCGGCGCCGTCCGAGGCGTGGGACGCCATCCAGCTTGCCCGCCATCAAGACCGGCCGTACCCGCTCGACTACATCAGCCGCATCTGCACGGAGTTCGAGGAGCTCCACGGCGACCGCTACAACGGTGAGGATCCGGCCATCGTGGCCGGGATCGGCCGTTTCAACGACCATCCCCTCGTCATCATCGGCGAGCAGAAGGGCCGTGACACCCAGGAGCGGACCTTCCGCAACTTCGGGATGCCCAGCCCGGAGGGCTATCGCAAGGCCATGCGTGCGATGGACCTCGCGGTCAAGCTCCGCGTCCCGCTCCTCACCCTCATCGACACGCCCGGTGCGTTCCCGGGGTCCGGCGCGGAGGAACGGGGACAGGGCGGCGCCATCGCCCGCAGCATCGCCGCCATGGTCCGGATACCGGTGCCGACGGTGGCCGTCATCATCGGCGAGGGGTCGTCGGGCGGTGCACTGGCCATCGGCGTCGCCGACCGGGTCCTCATCCTGGAGAACGCCACCTACTCCGTGATCTCGCCGGAGGGCGGTGCCGCCATCCTGTGGCGCGACGCCGCCAAGGCGCGCCTGGCGGCGGACGCCTTCAATCCGACGGCGGCCACCTGCTATCGCTTCGGCATCGTGGACAGCGTCGTCCCGGAACCGGCCGGCGGTGCGCATCTGGACCACGACGAGGCGGCCCGGCATCTCGGCCAGTACGTGGAGCGTCAGTTCCGGGAGCTGTCCGCGCTGCCGGACGCCGACCGCCTGCGCCAGCGCCGTCTGCGTTTCCGCCGGCTCGGCGCCCATCGCGAATACGCCATCGGGGATCCGGCGGCCGTCGCGTCCGGGCGGGTCGAGAGCGGCGCGCCGAAGCCGTGACCGACGGGCACACGGTCCGCGAGGAGGTCCTGCCCGACGACGAGCGTCATGCGATCCAGGTCCTGGTGCCCGTCGGTTACGGCCTGATCGGGATCGAAGCCGGATCCGACGCGGAGGACGTCGGCACGGCGCTGGAGGCGATGATCGCCCGCCTTGCGGATGCCCCGCCGGACAATCCCCGGCAGGCGGCGGTGGCGCTGGGTGCGGCCTACGGCGACGCGGTCTGCCGGATCGCCGAGTGGGAGTGGGTGCGTCTCGTCCGTGACGGGGAGCCGGTGCTGGCGGTCGCGTCGGACGATCGGTCCGTCTGCACGCATGCCATCGATGCCGTCCTCGACCGGCTCGCCGGTGGCGCGGACGGCCATCTGACGGGCTTCCTGGTTGCCCTGGAACGCGGTCTCGTGTTCGACGCGCGGCCCGGGGAGTACCGGCCTCTGCCCTGAGGCGGCGGCGCTAGTGGGTGACGGGCTCCTGCCGCGCCCGGGACAGGCGGACCGTGTCGCGCAGGAGGTCGCGGTTGGTGTGCACCGGAACGGTGTTCTCACCGAGGACCTCGGTCAGCTCGCGGTGCCATTCGGCGAGACGCTTTCCGAGGGGACGGTCGGGGTCGACGCGGGTGAGGTCGAGTGCCATCGCGGTGAGAGCCTTGAGCTCAACCGCGGGATCGGGACGTGCCATGAGGAGGGCTCCTTGGGTCCGGTGGGAGGGTGCGGACACCCTCTTCATCGGCCGTCGCGCCGCACCACTTGAGTCCCGCGCGGAAATCCGCTCAGTCCGACGTGGACGGCACGATCACCGTGAGCGACGGTCCGACCCCGATGGTCACCTCGCGATGTTCGCCGAGGGGGTCGCCGTCGCTCTGGAAGACGACAGGGCGATCGGAGCGGATGGTGATGGA
>CALMEC010000033.1 GCA_937862675.1 uncultured Actinomycetes bacterium | reverse complement strand
GCTGCAGGGGGGCGCCGGGGAGGGGGCCGCCTCCTGGGGGGGGGTCTTGGACGACGCCCAGATCGAGCCCCCCCCCGCCGCGCCGGAGGACCCGCGGGGCGCGCCCGCCGGCTCCGCCGTCGTGGTGCAGATCGCCATCGCGGGACACCGCATCACGCTCCTCAACGGGGGCGACGCCTTCACGCTGACCCCGGCGGCCTCCATCGAGGTCCGCTGCGGCTCCCAGGAGGAGGCCGACCGCTACCGGGACCGCCTGATCGGTGACGGTGGCGAGGAGGACTGGTGCGGGTGGCTCACAGACCGGTTCGGCGTCTCCTGGCAGGTCTATCCCGAGCGTCTCCCCCCGCCCCTGTCGGACGCGGACCCGGGGCGTGCGGCCCGTGCGGTGTCCGCCATGAGGACGATGCGGCGCATCGACATCGCCGCGATCGAGGCGGCGATGGACGCGGACGGGACGGCCGCCTGACCGCCCTCGGCGTGGGCCGGGGCGGTCGTCCGGCGGTGCCACGCGCCCGAGGCCCCGTCGGGGGATCGTGATCGGCCGCCCCGGCGACGATGGAACCCACGATGTGCGCCGGTGCCGCCGTCGCCGGGTGCCGGGGAACGCCGAGGGGAGGGGACCGAACATGTGTCCGGTCCCCTCCGCTACCCTCGGTGGGTGAGCGTTCTCCTCTCCGGTCTCAACCCTCCCCAGCGTGATGCGGTCCTCCACGACGACGGCCCGCTCCTCGTGCTGGCCGGGGCCGGCAGCGGCAAGACACGGGTCCTGACGCACCGGATCGCGCGCCTGATCGACGAGCGGGACGTGGCGCCCGGCTCGATCCTGGCGATCACGTTCACCAACAAGGCGGCGGCCGAGATGCGCCAGCGTCTGGAGGGACTCGTGGGCCCGCGCGTCCGCGCGATCTGGGCCGCGACGTTCCACTCGGCATGCGTCCGCATCCTGCGGCGCGACGCCCCGCACGTGGGCTACGAGCGCAACTTCGCCATCTTCGACGCATCCGACCAGCTGCGCCTCATCCGGCGGTGCCTGGAGGACGAGGACATCGATCCCAAGCGTGTCGATCCCCGGTCCGTGCTCGGGTGGATCTCGGATGCGAAGAACCGGCTTCTCGGGCCGTCCGAGATGGACATCGACTCGTTCCGCGACGAGCAGGTCGTGCGCATCTACAACCGCTACCAGAACCGTCTCCTCGCCAATCAGGCGATGGACTTCGACGACCTCCTGCGGCTCACCGTGCAGCTCCTCGAGGGCGACGCCGAGGTGCGCGAGCACTACCAGGAGCGATTCCGCCACATCCTGGTGGACGAGTACCAGGACACCAACCACGCGCAGTACCGGCTGGTGCGCGTGCTGGGCGAACCCCAGCGCAACGTGATGGTCGTCGGTGACGACGACCAGGGCATCTACTCGTGGCGGGGCGCCGACGTCGCCAACATCCTCGACTTCGAGCGTGACTATCCGGACGCGACCGTCATCGCGCTGGAACAGAACTACCGGTCCACCGGGACCATCCTCAAGGCCGCCAACGCCGTGGTCGCGCACAACCCCAACCGCCACCCCAAGGCGCTCTGGACCGACCGCGGGGACGGGGGTCCCATCGAGATCATCGAGTGCCGCGACGAACGCGAGGAGGCGCGCGTTGTCGTGGGCGAGGTGCAGCGCGCCGTGGACGACGGCGACTCCCTGTCCGACATCGCCGTCTTCTACCGCACAAACGCCCAGAGCCGAGCGGTGGAGGACATGCTGGTGCGGGCGGCGGTGCCGTACCAGGTGATCGGCGGACCCAAGTACTACGAGCGTGCCGAGGTCAAGGACCTGCTCGCCTACCTGCGCGTCGCCGTCAATCCCAACGACGAGGTCAGCTTCGGGCGGATGATCACGTCGCCCAAGCGCGGCGTGGGCCCCGGGGCGGTCACGAGACTGTCCGCGTACGCCGTCGAGATGGGGCTCCCACTCACGGACGCCCTGGCCGACGCCGACCGCGTGGAGGGGCTCAACCCGTCTCAGCGGCGCGGCTTCAGCGCGCTCGCGTCCGTCGTCGCCGAGATCCGCTCCCATGCCCGCGCCGACGTTCCCGTCGACCGCCTCGTGGAGCTGGCGTTCGAGGAGTCCGGGATGCGGGCGATGTTCGAGGCCGACGGCTCGGCCGAGGCGGAGGGACGCATCGAGAACCTCGAGGAGCTGGTCAGGACCGGTGCGGAGTACATGAACCGTGCGGAGGAGCCGTCACTCAGCGGATTCCTCGAGGAGATCGCCCTCTACGCCGATGCCGACGCCGTCGACACCGGAGGCGGACAGGTCACCCTGATGACCATCCACAACGCCAAGGGACTGGAGTTCGACCGCGTCGTCATCATCGGCATGGAGCAGAACCTCTTCCCGCATTCGCGCTCCGAGACCCCGGAGCAGCTGGAGGAGGAGCGCCGGCTCTGTTACGTCGGCATCACGCGGGCGCGCCGCCGTCTCATCCTCACCCACGCCCGTACGCGCTCGTTCTTCGGCGGGGGCCGCGACTACCGGATGCCGTCACAGTTCCTCGCCGAGATCCCCGAGGAGTCCGTGGGCGGCATGGGACCGGCGGCGACCAGCCGGCACCGTCCGCTGCCCAGTGACGCCGCGGACGTCGTCCCCGGGCTCGCGACGGGCGACGAGGTGGTGCACGCCACGTTCGGCGAGGGCGTGGTGACCGGGGTGGAACAGGGCGGGACCCTCGTCCTGGTCCGCTTCATCCGCGACGGGCGCGAGCGTCGGCTCATCGCCGGGGCGGCGCCCATGCGGAAGGCCGCATCGTCCTGACCATCCGGTCGGGTGGCGACATCCTCCGGGCATCCGCCCGGTAGGTTTCCCGGACGAGTCACAGGGAGGACCGATTGGGCGCGAAGATCATCGATGGCAAGGCATCCGCGGCGGGCGTGCGCGCACGCGTGGCCGAGGGAGTGGCGGAGTTCCGTGCGAAGCACGGCCGGCCCCCCGGCCTGGTCGGAGTGCAGGTCGGTGATGACCCGGCCTCCGAGATCTATCAGGCGATGAAGGAGAAGAGCGCTGCGGAGGCGGGCATGGCCGCACGGCGCATCACCCTGCCCGGGGGGACCACGCAGGCGGAACTCGACGCCGTCATCGACGAGCTCAACGCCGACGACACCGTCGACGGGATGCTCGTGCAGCTTCCGGTCCCGGATCAGCTCTCCGAGCCGGCGATCGCCGCGCGCATCCACCCCGACAAGGACGTGGACGGCTTCGGCGCCGCCAGTCTGGGGCGTCTCATCCGCGGTGAGCCCACTCTCGTCGCCTGTACGCCGAGCGGCGTGATGCACCTCCTCCACGAGGCGGGCGTCCCCATCGAGGGGGCCACCGCCGTCGTCGTGGGACGAAGCCTGATCGTGGGGAAGCCGATGGCGCTGCTGCTCCTCGCCGAGCACGCGACCGTGACGATCGCGCACTCCCGCACGAAGGACCTGCCCGCACTGTGCCGGACGGCCGATATCCTGGTGGCCGCCGTCGGCCGGGCCGAGATGATCCGCGGGGACTGGATCAAGCCGGGCGCGGCGGTCGTGGATGTCGGGACCAACCGAACGGATGCCGGACTCGTGGGCGACGTCGCCTACGACGAGGCGGCCGAGGTGGCCGGATGGCTCACCCCGGTTCCGGGAGGAGTGGGGCCGATGACCATTGCTTTCCTGCTTGCCAACACCCTGCAGGCCGCACGGCGGCGTGTCGGGGACACCACCGAGGGAGTCTGAATTGAAGATCGCGATTTTCGGAGGGACCGGCGACCTTGGCCGGGGACTTGCCGTCAACTTCGCCGCCGCGGGGCACGAGATCATCGTGGGCTCCCGCAGCCAGGAGCGCGCCGACCAGGCGGCTGACACGCTTCGCGCCGACCTGCCGGACGGCAACTTCGTGCCGCTGGAGAACGTCGCCGCCGCGGCGGCCGCCGACCTCGCGATCGTCTCGATCCCATGGGAGGGCGTCGAGTCGACCATTCCGCCGATGGCGGATGCCCTGGCGGGCAAGGTCGTGATCTCGGTGATCAACGCGCTCGAGTTCGGCAAGAACGGAGCCACGGCGAAGACCGATCTTCCCGGTGGTTCCATGGCACAGCGCATCCAGGAGCTCGCCCCGGAGGCGAAGGTCGCGATGGCCTACAACAACCTCCCGGCCGGCCGTCTCCAGAAGCGTGAGACGATCGACGCCGACGTCCTCGTGTGCGGTCGCGGCAAGGACACCCGTGAGCAGGTCATCGAGCTCACGAAGGCCATCCCGGGCGTGCGCGCCCTCGACGCCGGCGTTCTCGCGAACGCCCTCATCATCGAGGGCTCGACGGCCATCATCATCAACCTCAACCGCCGCTACAAGGGCGAGGCGTCCATCGCCATCGAGGGGCTGCACGACGCTCCGCAGCGGGGCGCCTAGCCTCATCGGAAGCGTTGTCCGCCGTGGTCGGGGCCCCTGCCGGGGCCCCGACACATTTCGGGCTCGTGTCGCGATCGCGCCGTGCATGACACGGGCGTCCGACCGGCGCTGATGACGCCGGCCTCATCGGCTGTGATCACCGTCGCCCCATCGTCCTGATGGCCTCTGCGCCATCGGAACACGGGGGCGCATGGCCCGGGACGGCGGCCGGAGGGCAGACCGCGGAACCGGCGTCCAGGGTCCGGTGAGATCACCCCGCCGATGCGGTCGGCGACGTTGCCGCCGATCGGGCGCACCAGCGAGCCGGCGAA
>CALMEC010000032.1 GCA_937862675.1 uncultured Actinomycetes bacterium | reverse complement strand
GAGGGGGCCTCGGGGTGCGGCCCCGGTACGGTGATCTGAGTGCACACGTCCGCACGGCGGAACGTGACGATGCGCCACCGGCGGCCGGATCCGACCGCATGGACGGGTGCCACACCAGCTCGCAGCACCTGTCGGAGGACCATCATGAGCACCGGCCGTGTCCGTCTACTTCGCCTCGTCGTGATGATCCCGGGCGGTCTCGCCCTCCTCACAGGGCTCTGGGCGGGGCTCCTCCGGCTGGGCGTCGACATCCCCGAGCTGCGGTCCAACCTGTCCGAGCTGCACGGACCGCTGCTCGTGAGCGGGTTCCTCGGGGTGGTGATCAGCATCGAACGGGCCGTCGCACTCCGTCGGACCTGGCCGTACGCGGCGCCGATCGGCGCCGGAGCGGGCACCGTGCTCCTCCTCGCCGGATTCTCCGAGTGGGCGGGCCAGGCGCTGCTCGTCATCGCCTCGGTCACCCTCGTGCTGGTGAACCTCCTGCTGATCCATCGCCAGCCGGTGATGCATCACGTCATCATGACAATGGGGGCGATGTCGTGGGCGGCCGGCTGCATCCTGTGGCTTTCCGGCCGGACCATCTGGCAGACGGTGCCCTTCCTGGCCGGATTCCTCGTCATGACGATCGTGGGGGAGCGCCTGGAGCTGTCGCGCATCACCCGTCCTGGCCCGTCGGTCCGCGCGGCGCTCCTGGCCGCCACCCTGCTCTTCTCCGCGGGCCTCGTCATCGGCGTCTTCTCGTCGCTCTGGGGATTCCGCATCGCCGGGGTCGGCCTTCTCGCCCAGGCGCTGTGGCTCGCCCGGTTCGACATCGCGCGCCGCACCGTACGCCTGGCGGGGCTCACCCGTTACATGGCGGTCGCGTTCATCCTGGGATACGTCTGGCTGGCCGTCGCCGGGATCGCCTGGACGGTGTCCGACCGGGTCGTCGGCCCGGTGGCCACCGATGTCGGCCTGCACGCCGTCTTCCTGGGCTTCGTCTTCTCGATGATCTTCGCGCACGCCCCGGTCATCCTTCCCGCGGTGACCGGTCTTCGTCTGCCGTACCGTCCCGCCCTCTACATCCCGCTGCTCCTGCTCCACACGGCGCTCGTCGTCCGCTTCATCGGCGCGGCCGCCGAGAACCGGACGATCTGGCGCATCGGAGGGGTGGGCACCGAGTCGGCGATCGTCCTGTTCATCCTCGTCGCCGTGGCGTCGGGTCTGGGCGGCCGGCGGGCGCATGCCGGCCGCACCGTCGACGGGGTGGACGCGGACGACGCGGTGGTCGCATGAGGATCCTGCTCCCGCCGTCGGAGGGAAAGGCGGCGGGGCGACGTGGTCGGCCGAGCGACGTCGACGCCCTGTCCTTCTCCGGACTCGCGGGCATGCGCCGCGAGGTGGCCACCGCCCTGGCCGTGGTCAGCGGACGACCGGATGCCCCGGCGGTCCTGGGCGTCGGGGCGGGCGTCGCCCACGAGATCCGTCGCAACACGGTCCTTGGCGAGGCCCCCGCCCTCCGGGCACGGCAGACGTACACCGGTGTGCTCTACGACGCGCTCGACCTCGGGTCGCTCGACCCATCGGCTCGCCGGCGTGCCGCGGGCTGGGTGTGGATCTTCTCGGCGCTCTACGGGGTCGTGCGCACCGGTGACCGCATCGCGGCCTTCCGGTTGTCGATGGGGGTCGACCTGCCGGGGGTCGGTCCGCTGGCGGCGGCGTGGCGACCGCACCTGGAGGAGGCGCTTCGGGGCGAGACCGGGCGCGGGCTCATCGTCGACTGCCGGTCCGCCGCCTATGCCGCGGCATGGACGCCCCGGGACGATGCCGCGGACCGCTGGGTCCAGGTGCGCGTGCCCGGTGCGTCACACATGGCCAAGCACACGCGTGGCCTGGTGGCGCGGGAGATCCTCTCGGACGGTCTCGACCCGCGTGAGCCGGTGGATCTGGCGGATGCCCTCTCCGTCGCGTTCGACGTCAATCTCACGCCGCCGTCGCGTCCGGGACGGCCCTGGGTGCTGGACGTGGTGCCTCCGGCAGGTGGCTGATCAGGCGCCGGTGCCGGGTGTCGCCGCCGTGGTGGGACGAGTGCGCCGGTCGCGCCAGCGGAAGGCGATGATCATGGCGATCACGATGCCGGTGGAGTCGATGAGCACGTCGATCGGGCTGCCGTGCCGGGTGGGGACGAAATGCTGGTGGATCTCGTCGGAGGCCGCATAGAGGACGGTGATCGCGGCCGCCAGGGCGGCGTACCGGTAGCGGAACGCCCACCACCAGAGGAACCAGAGGACGCCGTACTCGGTCATGTGGGCCAGCTTGCGCAGCACGTAGTCCCATGTGCCCAGGCCGGTCCCGAGGTTCTGCCGTGATGACAGCAGATATATCGTCACCATGAGGAGAATGGGGGGTATGAAGCGGACGGCGCGCGGCATCGTTCGCCATGCTGCCACCTGCGGTGTCCTGTGCGCCGTCCATGTGTCGCGGACGGGCCCGCCGGTGGGGTCGTGTCGCGCCGGTGTGCCCGGTACGCCGGTATCGAGAGGGGTGTCCGGCCGCTCCGTCACGTGGACGTCGAGGTCCCGGGCCTGGTCGAGGCGGTGGCGTCCCAGGTCCACAGTCGCATCGCCGCATAGCCCCGGTGGGGCGACCAGAGTGCGGCCACCTCGGTCAGGACGCGCGGGTTCTTCTCCTCCAGCATGCGGTGGAGGACCGCATCGCCCACGGGGAAGGCGTCCCCATCGATACCCGCGCGAAGCGCGAACGAGTCCAGGGTCCACGGTCCGATCCCCGGGATCGCGCCGAGCGGCTCCAGCCCGTCCTCACGAGGGGCGTATCCGTCGGCGAAGAGCCCGGCGACGGTGTGCAGGGCCGCCGCTCTCCGGGCCGGAATGCCCAGCGTGGGGCCGAGCGTGCCGGCCGGCAGGGCGACCACGTCCGCGGCGGTCGGGAGCGACGGCTGTGGAGACGTCGTGCCGGCCGCCGTGACGAGGCGTCGCATGACGGTCCGGGAAGCGGCGAGCGAGACGCCCTGGCCGAGGATGATCGTGGAGATCGCCTCGAAGGCGTCGGGGTACCGGGTGATCCGCACTCCCGGTCGTCGGCGGACGTCCTCCTCCAGATGGGCGGAGGAGGACAGGTGCCGGTCGACGGCCGTCACGTCGGTGTCGAGATCGAACCAGTGCCGGACGATGCCCGCGATCGCGCTGTGGTCGTCGTCGTCGGGATCCACGTCGACGGCCACCCCGTCGGCGGTGAGCCGGACACGGATCCGCCGATCGACTCCGGCGACGCGAAGCGACCGCTCGTAGGTGGCCGTGTCCGGGTCGAGCCGGTCGACCCCCGGGACGGTGTGAGCGGCCAGCATCCGCACGGCGGCGGCCACGTCGAAGGACCCGTTGGCACGGGCCGTGAACGTCGCGCCGGCCGAATCCGGTCGAGGCGACCGGGGATCGCTCATGCCGCCGTCTTCCAGCGCCGGTAGGCGTCCGGCAGGCAGACGGCACACGGGCGGTAGCCGGCGGACCGGGCATCGGCGGCGTCGGCGAAGAAGACGCGGTGATCACGGTAGCCACCGCGGGAGAGCGCGCGCAGCGCGGCGGGGCAGTCCAGCCGTCCGTAGATGCGTGACCGCCGGTGGCCACCCAGGGTCCCTGGAACGACCGATCGCCGGATGCGCCCGTCGGCGCCGACCAGAAGGTAGCGATCGTCCCGGCCGCACGAAGCGGCTTCGCGTGGGATGCCCATGGCGGTCATTCTGACCTCCCGCCGCGGTGCGACGACACGGATGCGGGGCCGGTCAGGCGATCGGCGGGGTGACGGCGTCCATCATCAGCGCGAGCGCCCGGTGGCCGGCCTCGGTCCGGCCGGCGACGCCGTTCATGCCCACCATGGCGCCACGCGCCATCCTCATCATGAGGAAGACATCGTCGATCGACAGGTCGCGCCGCAGGGTGCCGGCCGTCTTCGCGTCGTGCATGGGCCCGC
This sequence comes from uncultured Actinomycetes bacterium, assembly GCA_937862675.1. GTDB lineage: Bacteria > Actinomycetota > Thermoleophilia > Miltoncostaeales > Miltoncostaeaceae > CALMEC01. The sequence goes on along the minus strand of CALMEC010000032.1, from coordinate 2,637 downwards.
GGATCAGGTCGGTGATCATCAGCCGGTTCCGGCGCTTGCGCTCGTGGGTGCGCGCATCGTCGCGTGCCATCTCCGCCAGCGCGTAGACACCGGCGATCGCGTCCACCAGGGCGCGGATCAGGACGAAGAACGCATCGGGATCCCCGTCGTGCTCGGCGGCGACGTCCTGGATGCGCGCGAAGCGCTCACCGATGAGCTCGGCGATCAGCGCGTCACGGTCGGCGAAGTGACGGTAGAGCGTCGCCTGGCCGACGCCGGCCCGTCGGGCCACCTGGCACATGGCCACGTCCGCCGTGTCCGTGAAGAGCTCGCGCCCGGCCTCCAGGATGGCCTCGCGATTGCGCCGCGCATCGCTGCGAAGCCGCTCCGTGGTCCTCTCACCCTCTGTCACCCGACACCTCCGTGCAGCCGAAACGGACACAAGTATCCCTGTGCTTCACGTGCATGTCCAGGACCGTTCGTCCCGGTTCGGGCGGATATACGGACATGACTGTCCGTTTATGTGTTATCAACTCGTCCTGCAATCGATCGCGTCCGAGGAATTCCACATGCTCCAATCGCCACGGCCCCGCCCCTCGCAGCCCATCCGCATCGGGGCGGCCTGATGCGCCAGGGACCGCTCGCCGGTCGCTACCCCGCGGTGGCGACCATGGTCATGGCCGCGCTGATCCCCTACCTGGCGCTCTCCGCCGCGGTGGGGCCGGTCACGCCGATCATCGCGCGTGACCTCCACACCAGTCTCCAGGCCCTGTCGCTGGGCGCCGGTCTGGCCAACGCCGCATACGCGGTGGGCACCGTGCTGGCCGTGCAGTTCGCCCAGCACCTGCCGCAACGTCGCATGATGGTGCTCTACGCCGTGGTGCTGGTCATCGGTTCGATCGTGACCGCCAGCGCCCAGAACGTGGTCATGTACTCCACGGGCCAGGTCCTGGCGGGGCTGTGCACCAGCCTCCTGCTGATCGCCGCGGTGCCGCCCTTGTCGCTCGGATTCCCGGCCAGCAAGCTGCGTATCACCGGGATGATCATGAACATGTGCATCTTCGGTGCCGTCGCGCTCGGCCCGACCATCGGCGGCCTTCAGGCCGAGGCGAACGCCTGGCGGCCGCTCTTCTGGGCCGTCTCCGGCATCGCCGTCCTGGCGCTCATCCTCGCGCTTCTCACCTTCGAGGACGCTCCCCCGGCCGACCCGGACTCGCCGCGCGACCTGCCGGCGCTGGGCCTCGCCGCCATCGGCTGCGTGGCCGCCTTCTTCGGCTCGTCGCAGCTGCTCACGCACTCGTTCCTCAGCCCGGTCACCATCCTGCCGCTCGTGGGCGGTCTCCTCGCGATCATCGTGCTGGTCGTCTACCAGTACCGGGCCAAGGACCCGCTGCTCACGATCCGCGACATGCTGGGCAGCACGATCCCGATCGCCGGCATCATCGTCGCGCTGTTCGCCGCCGCCGCGTCGGTGTCGGCCACGGTGCTCACGGCGGACATCCTGTCCCAGCATCACAGCGCCCTCCACGTCGGCCTGCTCTACCTCCCGGAGGTCGGGGGCGCCCTGATCACCGCCGTCCTGCTCGGCCTCGTCCTGGACAAGGTCTACCTCCACTACCTGCCGCTGATCGGCATGGGCTTCCTGGCGGCCGGCATCGGCGTCTTCCTGATCAAGGTCCCCGCCAGCCAGCCCCTGGCTCTGGTGGCCTCGTTCCTCACCGGCATCGGCCTCGGTGCCACGGTCGCGCCCGCGCTGTTCGTGGCGGGCTTCTCCCTGCGCTCGCTCAGTCTCCAGCGGGTCTTCGCCATCGTCGAGCTCTTCCGGGCGGTCGCCGCGTTCATGATCGCCCCGATCTTCGTCCACTTCGCCAGATCGGTCAGCGACGACTTCGCGGAGGGGGTGCGCATCGCGCTCTGGATCGGCCTGGCGATCGCGGTGGTCGGCGCTGTGCTGGCTGTGGCGACCTATGTCGTCGGAGGCGCGCGGCCACAGGCACCCGACATCGAGGGGTTCATCAGCGGCCGCAAGCCGGCCTGGCCGTCGCCGCCGCTCTTCGCCCGCCTGAGGCGTCAGGCGCCGCCACCTCCGCGGACCGTCACGGAAGGAGCCGACTGAGATGGCACCGGACACCACTTCTCCCCGGCCCGTCGGGCCGGTGATCATCGCCTACGACGGCTCCGACCTGGCCGAGTACGCCATCGCACGTGCCGGGGAGCAACTGGCCCCCGGCCGGGAGGCGCTGGTCGTCTGCGTCTGGCACCCGGCCGACGTCGGATTCACGCCGGTCGACGGCAAGCATCTGCACGCCGCCTCCGGGGAGGAGGTCGAGGCCGCGGCCGAGCAGACGGCGGCCCGTGGAGCGTCGCTGGCCGATGCCGCGGGCTTCCGCGCCCGGCCCCTCGCGGTGCATGCGGCCCCGACGTGGCAGGGGCTCGTCGACGCCGCCACGGAGCACGGCGCGGGTCTCATCGTGCTGGGCTCTCACCGTCGCAGTGGGCTGGTGGGTCACCTCGTCGGGAGCGTCGGCGCCGCGACGGTCGCACATTTCGACGGATCGATCCTGGTGGTACACCGCCCCGACAGCGGCGACTGATCGTACGACGGCCCGCCCTGGGGTCGCGGCGGGCCGTCGCGAACTCGTGGACACCGGTGGGGAG
>CALMEC010000031.1 GCA_937862675.1 uncultured Actinomycetes bacterium | reverse complement strand
ACGGCGACGGCGGACGACCTGACGATCACCTCCGCCACGGCTCGGGTCAGGTGACCGGCGACGACCCGCACGTCGTGCGTGGCCGTCGCGTCGGACACCGGGGGATCAGTCCGGGCCGGGCTTGCCCGGGTCCTTCACGGCCTCGAAGGCCGCCTTGGCCTTGTCCGTGATGCTCCCGTCCCCGGTGACGATGTCCTTGACCTCTTCGGCGTCTTCCTTGAGCGACTCCATGTCGCGGTCGCCGACCAGTTCCTTGGCCTTGTTGACGAGATCGTCGATACCCATTTCGTCACGCTCCTTGGAGGGTTTCGGCGGCGTCCGCCGCCGTGCGCCCCGTTTCTACCACAGCGTCCGGGGCGAGACACCAGCGTTCACCCCACCGTCGCATCGCCTCGATGACCGGGAGGAGCGCCGCTCCCTTCTCGGTCAGCCGGTAGTCCGCACGACAGGTTCCGGAGTCGTGGATCGACCGGGTGATGACACCGTCGACCTCCAGCGCCTTGAGCCGCTGCGTGAGCGTGCGGGTGCTGATGCCCGTCAACGAGCGCTCCAGGCTGGAGAAGCGCTGCGCACCGTCGGCCAGGTCGCGCAGGATGAGGAGGGTCCACCGGCCCGAGATGACGCGCTCGGCGGCGGTGACGGGACAGTGACACACGTGTCCGTCGTCGGTGTCCATGCGAACGACTTTAGCGCGCGGTGCCACAGGCACGCGACACCGGGTCGCCGGCCGCTGCGACGAGGACGACCCGGCCCCCGTCACGGCCTGCCCCGGGGCAGGCCGGCCGGCGGGCACCCCTCCACCCGCGGCGTGCATTCGTCGTGCCCGGCGCGGGCACGGGCACGACGGGACGGTGGGACACCCCGGACCTATGCGGTCTGGGCGACCGGCTCGGCCGACAGCTGCGGCTCGCCGCGACGGGCCTGGCCGGCCTCCAGCATGAGCTTGAAGTCGTGGGGACTGGACGCGGCGCGCATGGCCTCGTCGACCGTGATGCGCCCCTCCGTGACGTGCCCGAAGAGCGACTGGTCGAAGGTCTGCATGCCGTAGAACTCGCCCTCCCGGATGACCTCCGAGAGATTTCCGGTCTGCTCCGGGTCGAGGATGAAGTCGCGGGCGCGACCGGTGGTCACCATGACCTCACAGGCCGGCACGCGGCCGGCACCGCCCTGGGTCTTCACGAGCCGCTGCGAGATGACGCCCTTCAACGTTCCGGCGAGCATCGCGCGAACCTGCATCTGCTGGTGGAGCGGGAAGAAGCCGATCGCGCGGTTCACGGTCTCGGTGGCGTCCAGGGTGTGCAGCGTCGAGAACACGAGGTGGCCGGTCTCAGCGGCGTTGAGCGCCGTCTCCATCGTCACCAGATCGCGGATCTCACCCACCAGGATGATGTCCGGGTCCTGACGCATGACGCGGCGCATCGCGTCCGCGAACGACCCGGTGTCGATGCCGACCTCGCGCTGGTTGATGATCGACAGGCGGTCGGTGTGCAGGATCTCGATGGGGTCCTCGACCGTGACGATGTGCTTCTTCGTCGTCCGGTTGATGTGGTCGATCATGGCGCCGAGCGTGGTGCTCTTCCCGGAGCCCGTGGTGCCGGTGACGAGCACGATCCCGCGCTCCTCGTCCGCGAGCGCCCGGACGGCCTCGGGCAGGTTCAGCTCGTGCAGCTCGGGCACCTTGAAGGGCACCGCGCGCATGACGAGCGAGACGGAGCCGCGCTGCCGGAAGGCGTTCACGCGGAAACGGCCGATGCCGTCCCGGGCATGGGAGAAGTCCGCGCCACCCATCTCCTCGAACTCTTGGAGCTTGTCCGGGTAGTCGGCCAGCATCTCGCGCAGGAAGCGCTCCGTGTCCGCGGACGTGAGCGGCGGGGCCTTCGGGATTCGCTCCAGCGTTCCGTGAAGGCGCAGCGCCGGGGGTGACGGCACCTTCAGGTGGATGTCGCTCGCGCCGTTCTCGATGGCGAAGCGAAGGATTCGGCCGAGGTCAATGCTCATGCGGGACGTCCAGTGTGGGAGAACAGCATCGCCTTCACATCGGCAGTTTTCCCCGTGACCTGAACGCCGGACGGATGACCCGGCTCGGCGACCGCCCATTCCGCGGGAGGCGGGCATGTGATTACCTGGGAGGGACATGTCCGACGCCACGACGCCCGCCGCCTCCCGGTTCGCGAACATCAACCGCCGCAACCTCCTGATCGCCCTCGCCGTCTGGGTGGCGGTCGTGGGTATCGCGCTGGGCATCGCGGCCGCGCTCGACGACCCGCCCAAACCGATGGCGACCGCGATCCCCGCGGGCCTTCCGGATCTGCGCCTCTACCTGGACCGCGAGTTCCCGGCGTCGGTGAAGAGGGAGACGACCGCACAGGGCCAGATCCTGAGGCTCCGCGAGATCGCCACCCTGGACAGCACCGCGGAGAACTGGGTCAACCTCGGAGCGGCCTACCACTCCTACAACGACATCCGGGATGCCGCGCTCGCCTATCAGCGCGCGCTCTCCATCGACCCCGACCGCGCCGACGCACGGGTGGGGGCCATCCTCCTGGATGCCTCCGGCTCCGGTAAGGAGGGCCTGGATCGCGCGTCGGTCGCGATCAACGACCTGGCCGAGAAGTACCCGAAGAGCCAGCTGGTGGCGTTCAACCAGGCGATGGTCGCCATCTATCGCAGCGACCGCGAGACCCTGATCCCCGCGCTGGACCGCACCATCGCACTGGGCGCGGGCACCAACCTGGGACGGATGGCCAAGCAGTTCCGCACGGCGGCCACCTCGGGGTCCGCCGGCGCCCCCTGACACGGGACGGGCACCGGCCATCTCTTCCGCCGCACGGCCACCCGTGCGAATCCTGTGCGGCGGCCGTGAACCTTCACTGCGCTGCCACCACCGCTTAACCGATCGCTAAGCCGGGCCTGGGAACATCCAGGGCGATTGGGACGCATGCCACCCCACCCCCCAGACCTGCGTCCCGATCAAGTGTCCTTTCCCCAATGCCGATATCGACGGGACTCATCGGCGCCCACCGCTTGACTTCCAAAAGTAAAGCGGTATTATCGAACATGTGTTCTCACCCCTGCCGTCGGTGACCGTGAAAGAGGATTGATGAAGCTCAAGGAACTGCTCGCAAATTCGGATGTCCGCTCGCTGGTCGCGCGCAGCCAGGAGTTCGGGTTCCTCGCCATCAGCCAGTTGGAGGAGACCCTCGAGTCGGCGGATCTCGACGCGCCGCCGGTCGCCGAGGTCGCCTCCGCCCTGGAGGACATGGGCATCGAGCTCGTGGACGACGAGGAGGCCGAGGCCCGCAACGCGAAACTGGCGGAAGAGGCCGACCGGCCGACCCGCAAGCTCAACCTGCGCGCCGAGAGCACCACCGACTCCCTCCAGCTGTTCCTCAAGGACGTCGGCAAGGTGCCGCTCCTCACGGCACGGCAGGAGGTGTCGCTGGCCAAGCGCATCGAACTCGGCGACCTCGACGCCAAGCGTCAGATGGTCGAGGCCAACCTGCGTCTCGTGGTCTCCATCGCGAAGAACTACCGCAACCAGGGTCTGGGATTCCTCGATCTCATCCAGGAGGGGACCATCGGCCTGGTCCGCGCGGCGGAGAAGTTCGACTACCGCAAGGGCTTCAAGTTCTCCACGTACGCAACCTGGTGGATCCGTCAGGCAGTGGCCCGCGCCATCGCCGACAAGGGCCGCACCATCCGCATGCCGGTGCACGTGGTCGAGAAGCTCAACAAGATCAACCGCGCCGAGCGCAAGCTGGTCGCCGAGCTGGGACGCGAGCCCACCAATGAGGAGATCGCGGGGGTCACCGAGCTCCAGGTCAAGGAGATCGAGTCCATCAAGCGCAGCGCCCAGACCCCGGTCTCGCTGGAGCGGCCGGTCGGCGACGACGAGGAGTCGGAGTTCGGCCAGTTCATCGCTGACGACAAGGCCCCCTCCCCGGAGGACGCCACCGACAGCCTGCTCCGGTCCGAGGCGCTGAGGGATGTGCTCAACACCCTCAGCTACCGCGAGCGTCGCGTCCTCGAGCTCCGCTACGGGCTGGGCGGGGAGCACCCTCGCACGCTCGACGAGGTCGGCCGCACGTTCAACGTCACGCGCGAGCGGATCCGCCAGATCGAGAACCAGTCGCTGCAGAAGTTGGCAACCCTCATGGAGGCCCAGGGTCTCCGCGAGGTCGCGTAACCCGGCACCCTCCCCCTTCGCCGGTTACGCATCACCGTTGGGCCCGCGACGCGGGCCCGACGTAATTTCGGGGACGAGAAGGGCGACGGCGAAACCGTCCCACAGCAGGTCGGCACGTATGAACGGGGGCCTCGGTCGTCTCCGTCCCGAAGCCGTCGTGATCGCGCACCGCAGCGCGGTTTCCGGCCGGACCGGTGCCGACACCACCGGTCCGGGACCGATCGCCGTGCGCACGGGCCGGCGTGCGAACCGAGGGCAGGTCCGGTCGCGCCCGTCGCAGTCGCCGTATCCTATGGTGATGAACGTTGGCCGGTCCATCCGCCTTTCGTTCTCGCAGGACGCAGGGAGAGCGTGTACGCCCACACGTGGACCGATCCCGGACACCCTGCGGCCATCCGCCCCGCTCGGTCACCAGGTGATCGCGCTAGGGTCCGTCCATGGGCTGGGACGACGAGGACGACGACTGGGGGAAACCCCTCCCGGATGACCCCGAGTCACGTCGCCGCCGCGAGGAGACCACGCGCGGCATCTTCAGTGCGGGCGGCCGCGCGCTGCGCTACGCCTACATGGTGATCGGCCTCTTGGTCGTGCTGGTGATCATCCTCTGGGCGACGCACTGAGCCACTGCGGTCAGGCCGCGGACGGGAGTGAGCGACAGCCGGCCGCGAACGGCCGGCATCGTCCTCATCCCGGACCAGGAGTCGTCGCGGCCGGTTGAGTCGATATGGCGAATGTGGCATACTGGCTTGAGCGCCGCGGGGTGGAGCAGTCTGGTAGCTCGTCGGGCTCATAACCCGAAGGTCGCAGGTTCGAATCCTGCCCCCGCTACTCCGAAAAGCCCTGGATTATCCAGGGCTTTTCTTTTGGGCGAGAGGCGGACCGGAATCTCCCGGCCCTTGGCAGCGGAGCAGAAGTCGCAGCCCCGGTCCGACCTCTTTGAGCCCGAGGCGCGTTCGCATCCCTTGCCCGTCCGGGCCGGTGATCGCGCATGGCTCTTCCCGCCCGCCGGCAGACCGGACGTGCCGGACGGCCTCCAGTGCATCCGCGCTCGGCCGGGGGCGCGAACGCCGGTTCCAGCACGGTCGATGAAGTCGGCGCAGGTCGATTCACTGTGCCCGCCTGAGCCGACGCTTGGCCGCGCGCTTGCCGCTGGCAGGTGCGGACAGGCGCACGACATGATCTACCGCATCATCAAGCAGCGCCGCGACCCGCTCCCCGCTCAGCGCATAGACGCGCTGGCGCCCCAGTTCGGTTGCGCGCACCAGGTTGTGCTCGCGGAGCACGCGGAGCTGGTGCGAGACCGCCGACTGCTCCATGTCCAGCGCAGCCATCAGCTCGCCGACGGCGTACGGACGCTCGCGCAACAGCCCCAAGATCCGCACGCGGCTCGGCGTCGAGAGCGCGAACATCACGTCCGCGACCGCCTCGGAGGTCTTCGCCGACATCGGTCTGCCGACCGGAGGCTCGAAGCTCATCGACCACCCGCGATAGCATGAACGATTACTGATACGTGTCTCGAAGGGCGCTGGAGTCGGTCCATCGGTCAATCCTAGCTGTGGCCGGAAGCACATCCCGAGAAGAACACCGGCGAGAAGACCACCAGCGGTGGATCGGTGCGCTCCGGCCGAAGACCCTCGCCGCATGCGTACGAATCATGAATTTGTCATCATATTTCATGGTTCTCGGTCGATCGCCCGGAGACCACGTCCGATGAAAGCGAGGTTGAGCGGTCTGTGACCGGTGACAGACCGGGTCGAAGGACCGGGCAGCTCGCTGCACGCGCCGTCCAGCCACTTGGCGAGACACGTCGGCGGTGAGCGGGCCGGCATCTGTCGGCCTCGGTCGCCGCCAGGACAGATGCCTTCGGGCATCGCTCGCGGTCGGTCGCGGTGCTGCTCTCAGGAAGACCGCAGATCGGAGCATTCGCATGAACGGTGCGCGCACGTTCCCCAGCCGCGGAGCATTGCGCCGACTGCCCTTCGGCGTCCTGGACGTCGTCGTGCTCGTCGTCGTGCTCATCGGCCTGCTCGTGATCCTGAGGGTCGGCCGCGGCGCGACCGTCTCATTTGCTCCTACGGATGTCGGCACGATTTCCGGCGACCCGGCGAGGCTGCCGTACTACACGGCGCGGAGCCTGCTGCGGATGTTCGTGGCGCTGGCGTGCTCGACCGTCTTCACGCTGGTCTACGGATATGTCGCCGCGCGCAGCCGCCGGGCCGAGCGGGTGATGGTGCCGGCGTTGGACATCCTTCAGTCGGTGCCCGTGCTCGGCTTCCTGTCGGTCACGGTCACGGGCTTCATCGCGCTCTTCTCGGGAAGCCTGCTCGGGCTGGAGTGCGCGTCGGTGTTCGCGATCTTCACCGCACAGGTGTGGAACATGACGTTCAGCTTCTACCACTCGGTACGGTCACTGCCGCGCGATCTGGACGAGGTCAGCCGCGTGCTGCGGCTCACGCGCTGGCAGCGCTACTGGAAGATCGAGGTTCCCAACGGCATCGTCGGGCTCGTCTGGAACGGGATGATGGGATTCGGCGGCGGATGGTTCTTCCTCGCCGCCTCTGAGGCGATCAGCGTCCTGAACAAGAACTACACGCTGCCGGGCATCGGCTCGTACGTCGCCGCCGCCGTCGACCAGGGCGATCTCGCACACGTCGGGCTGGCAATCGGAGTAATGGTCGTCACGGTGATCCTGGTCAACGTCCTGTTCTGGCGGCCGCTGACCGCCTGGGCGGAGCGCTACAGGTACGAGGACTCCTCGCCCGCCGAACAGCAGACCTCGCTCGTACTGAACCTGCTGCGGCGGACGAACTGGCCGCGGCTGCTGGGCCGCCTGCGGCGGCCGATTGCCCAGCCTGTCGGGCGTGGGATGCGCGTACCCGGCCGAGATGGAACCAAGCCGCTCCCCGGGCCGCCGCCGGCACAGCGTCGTCGTGGCGACGCGATCTTCGCCGTGCTGGTCGGTGTGCCGCTTGCGTACGGCCTGTATCGGGTGATCGCCGATATCGGCCAGGGCGGCTACGGGCAGCTCGCCGACGCCTTTGGTCTCGGCGCGATCACATTCGCTCGCGTCGTGATCCTCGTCGTCCTCGGGACGATCGTGTGGGTGCCGATCGGAGTATGGATCGGCTTCAACCCGAAGATCGCCCGGATCGCCCAGCCCGTCGTCCAGGTTCTCGCGAGCTTTCCCGCCAACTTCCTGTTCCCGTTCGCGACGCTGGCGTTCATCAAGGTCGGTCTCAGCCTCAGCGTCGGTGGCATCCTGCTGATGAGCCTCGGTGCCCAGTGGTACATCCTGTTCAACTCGATCGCCGGCGCAATGGCGATCCCCACCGACCTGCGTGAGGCCGCCGATGCGCTCGGATTGCACGGCTGGCAGCGCTGGAAGCGGCTGATGATCCCCGGCATCTTCCCCGCCTACGTGACCGGCGGGATCACCGCGTCCGGCGGTGCATGGAACGCCTCGATCGTCGCCGAGGTCGTCACCTACGGCGGCACGACCCTGACTGCCTCGGGCCTCGGCGCCTACATCGCCAAGGCGACCGAGTCCGGTGACTTCCATCAGATCCTGACCGGGATCGCCGTGATGGCCGTCTACGTCGTCGCGTTCAACCGCCTGTTCTGGCGCCGGCTCTATCGCCTCGCAGAAACCCGCTACGCCCTGTGAACCACCGGCCAGACAAGGATCGAACGATGCCGAACACGATGAACGACGAGGATCTGGCGCACGATGGAGCTGTGCTGGTTGAGGCCCGCGGCCTGCGCAAGACCTTCGCCACTCGGAACGGCGAGCTCCCAGTGCTGGAGGACATCGACCTGAAGGTCCGAGAGCACGAGATCGTCGCGCTGCTCGGTCGCTCCGGTTCGGGCAAGTCCACACTGTTGCGCTGCATCGCCGGGCTGATCCCACCGACGGACGGATTCGTGCTCTACCGCGAGCGGCCGTTCATCGGCACCAACCCCGGGATCGGGATGGTTTTCCAGAGCTTCGCCCTGTTGCCCTGGCTGACCGTCCAGCAGAACGTGGAGCTCGGCCTGGAGGCTCGCGGCGTCGCTCCCGGCGAGCGTGCCGAGCAGGCGCTCGCCGCGATCGACCTGATCGGACTCGACGGTTTCGAGTCCGCCTACCCCAAGGAGCTCTCCGGCGGCATGCGCCAGCGGGTCGGTTTCGCTCGCGCCCTGGTCGTCCGCCCGGACGTGCTGCTGATGGACGAGCCGTTCAGCGCGCTCGACGTGCTCACCGCGGAGAACCTTCGCACCGAGCTGTTGGAACTGTGGGCGACGGGCGAGTTCCCGACCAGGGCAATCCTGATCGTCACCCACAACATCGAGGAGGCGGTCCTGTTCGCCGACCGCATAATCGTCCTGGGTACCAACCCCGGCACCATCACGGCCGAGGTCCCGGTCGCGCTTGACCGCCCCCGCGACCGGCACGCCCCGCGATTCGAAGTGCTCTTGGATCACATCTACGGCGTGATGACCGGCCGCCAAGCTCCCGAACTGCCAGCGCCGACGGCCGGTTACTCCCGGGGTGCAGGCGACACTCCGGCGGTCATGCTCCCGCATGCGAGCGTCGATGGGTTCTCGGGCCTGCTGGAGATCTTGAGGGATGCGGGCGGCGTCGCCGATATCGCCGACCTCGCCGACGACCTCTCGCTTGAAGTCGACGATCTGTTCCCGCTTGTCGACGCATGCGTGCTGCTCGGCTTCGCCACTGCTCACCGCGGCCGGCTCCAGCTGACCGACGGTGGGGGGCGATTCGCCGACGCCGACATCCAGACCTCCAAGCAACTCTTCGCTCGTGTCGCGCCGGAGCGCGTCCCGCTCGTGCGCACGATCCAGAGCGCGCTCGCCCGCGCCGACGACGGAGCACTCAAGCAAGCGTTCTTCATCGATCTCCTCCGGCGCAACTACAGCGCCGAAGAGGCCCAGGCCCAGCTCGACACCGCGATCGACTGGGGCCGCTATGGCGAGTTGTACGAATACGC
>CALMEC010000030.1 GCA_937862675.1 uncultured Actinomycetes bacterium | reverse complement strand
ACCGCCTTCCCAACCGCACGCAGACAGGAGTGGCCGACGTGCCCAACGTCACCATGAAGCAGCTGCTGGAGTCCGGAGTGCATTTCGGACACCAGACCCGCCGCTGGAACCCGAAGATGAAGCGCTACATCTACGGCGAGCGCGGCGGCATCTACATCATCGACCTGCAGCAGACGATCGTGCTGCTGGAGCAGGCGTGCGACGTCGTGCGTGACATCGCCCAGCGCGGCGGGACCGTGCTGTTCGTCGGCACCAAGAAGCAGTCGCAGGACGCGGTGGCCGACCAGGCCAAGCGCTGCGGCATGCCGTACGTCTCGCACCGCTGGCTCGGCGGCCTGCTGACCAACTGGGGGACGATCTCCCAGCGGATCCGCCGCCTCCACGAGCTGCGCAACCAGAAGCGCGAGGGCCAGCTGGAGCTGCTGCCCACCCGCGAGCGCCTGGCCCGCGAGGGTGAGCTCGTGAAGCTCGAGACCAACCTGGGCGGCGTCGCCGACATGCAGCGGCTGCCCGACGCCATCGTCGTCGTCGATCTCAAGCGGGAGGCGATCGCGGTGCGTGAGGCCAACCGGCTGGGCATCCCGGTCATCGGGCTCGTGGACACCAACTGCGATCCGGACGAGGCCACCTACGTCATCCCGGGCAACGACGACGCCATCCGGTCCTGCAACCTGATCCTGGGCGCGCTCGCGACCGGGATCAACAACGGCCGCGGCTACGTGGAGCAGCCGGCCGTCCCGGCGGAGCCCGAAGCGGCGGAGCCGGTCGCGGAGGCCGCAGCTGCCCCCGCCGCCCCGGCAGAGGAGGCGGCCGCGGCCGCACCTGAGGCGCCCGCGGCGACCACCGGCGAGGCCGCGACGGCGGAGGAGGCAGGCGCATGAGCGACTACACGCCGTCCGCGAAAGAGGTCAAGGAACTGCGCGACACGACCGGTGCCGGGATCATGGACTGCAAGGCTGCCCTGGCCGAGACCGCCGGGGACCAGGAGAAGGCACGCGATCTCCTGCGGGCGAAGGGCGCAGCGGACGCGGCCAAGCGCGGGGACCGCGAGGCCGGCGAGGGCCTGATCCACAGCTACATCCACGCCGGCGGGCGGGTCGGGGTGCTGGTCGAGGTCAACTGCGAGACGGACTTCGTCGCACGCAGTGACGACTTCGCCGAGTTCGTCCACGACGTCGCCCTCCACATCGCCGCGCTGAACCCCCTGTACGTCTCCGCGGACGAGATCCCGGACGAGTACAAGGAGCGTGAGCGGGCCGTCTACGTCGAGCAGGCCAAGGAACAGGGCGTGGACGAGAAGTTCCGCGACAAGGCCGTCGACGGCAAGCTCGCCAAGCATCTCAAGGAGATCGCGCTCCTCGACCAGGAGTTCGTCCGCGACCAGGGCGAGAAGAAGCCCCGCACGATCGAGGCCCTTCGCGTCGAGTTCGCCGCCAAGCTGGGCGAGAACCTCACGATCCGCCGCTTCACCCGTTATGAGCTCGGCGGATAGCGAAATCGTCCCGGGACCCGCGGACGGTCCGGCGCTCCGCCGGATCGTCCTGAAGCTGTCGGGCGAGGCGCTCCTCGGGGAGCGCCAGTACGGCATCGATCCCGAGCGGATCACGGCCGTCGCCCGTCAGGTCGCGGAGACCGTCCGCCTCGGCGTCGAGATCGCGATCGTGGTCGGCGCCGGCAACATCTTCCGCGGAGTCGCGGGGGCGGCACGTGGCATGGACCGCTCGACGGCCGACTACATGGGGATGATCGCGACGGTCCTGAACGCGCTGTCCATCCAGGACGCGCTGGAGAAGGCCGGCGTCTCGACGCGCGTGCAGTCCGCGATCGCCATCCAGGAGGTCGCCGAGCCGTACATCCGCCGGCGGGCGATGCGCCACCTGGAGAAGGGGCGCGTCGTGATCTTCGCCGGTGGCACCGGGAACCCGTTCTTCACCACGGACACCACGGCGGCCCTCCGCGCCCTCGAGATCGGGGCGGAGTGCATCCTCATGGCGAAGAACGCCGTGGAGGGCGTCCTGGACCGGGATCCGCGAGTGGACCCCGATGCCCGGCTCATCCCCCGGATCACGCACATGGAGGCCATCGAGCGCGGTCTCAAGGTCATGGACACCACGGCGCTGACGCTGTGCATGGACAACGACCTGCCCATCATGGTCTTCAACATGGCCGATGAGTCCAACATCCGGAAGATCCTGAGCGGCCGGCGGGTCGGTACGCTTGTCGCCACGACGAAAGAGGAGCAATGAAGGATCTCATCGCCGACGCGAAACGTCGGATGAACGGGGCGCTCAGCGCGTTGGAGGACGACTTCCACACCGTGCGGACCGGCCGCGCGTCGGCCAGCGTGCTCGACAAGATCGTCGTCGACGCCTACGGCTCGGAGATGCCGCTCAACCAGGTCGCGACGATCAACGTCCCCGAGGCCCGCCTCATCACCGTCCAGCCGTTCGACAAGTCGCTCACCAAGAGCATCGAGAAGGCCATCCAGGAGGCGCAGCTCGGCATGACGCCCTCCAACGACGGCCAGGTGATCCGCCTGCCCGTGCCGCCGCTCACCGAGGAACGGCGCAAGGAGTACGTCAAGCTGGCGCACAAGATGGCCGAGGAGGCCCGCGTCGCGGTCCGCAACGTGCGCCGGGACGTCCTCAACGAGTTCAAACGCCAGGAGAAGGACGGCGACATCACCCGTGACGACGTCTCCCGTGCGTCCGACGAGGTGCAGAAGCTGACCGACTCCGAGGTCAAGTCCATCGACGAGGCCCTCGCGCGCAAAGAGGCCGAGATCCTCGAGGTGTAGTGGCCACCGCGAAGCCGCCACGATCGGGACGGATCCGCTCCCGTGTACGGTCGGCTCGTGCCCTCTTCGGGCTCGATCGCCTCGACGAGCGCCGACGCGGCCCCGCAACGGATCTCCCGCGCGGTGTCGCGATCATCATGGACGGCAACGCCCGCTGGGCGCGGGAGCATCACCTGCCCATCGCCGCCGGCCATCGCGAGGGCGCCAGGGCGCTGAAGCGCGTTGTCCGCGCGGCATCGGACCTCGGCATCGAGGACCTCACGGTCTTCTCGTTCTCCACCGAGAACTGGGCGCGTCCGGAGGAGGAGGTCAACGACCTGATGAGCCTCTTCATCGAGCTGATCGACCGCGAGACGGATGAACTCAACCAGGAGAACGTCCGCATGCGCTTCATCGGCCGGCTGGGCGACCTCCCGGACGACCTGCAACGGCGCATCGCGCTGTCGGAGGAGTCGACGGGGACGAACACGGGGCTGAACCTCTTCGTCGCCATGAACTACGGCGCGCGGGGCGAGATCGTGGACGCCGCCCGCCGGTTCGTCGCCCGGTACGGGGAGGAGGGGGGTGAGGCGGAGTTCGCGGACGTCATGGCCGAGAACGGCCTCCGGGACCCCGAGCTGCTCATCCGCACGAGCGGCGAGCAGCGCCTCTCCAACTTCCTCCTCTGGCAGTGCGCGTACGCCGAGCTCTACTTCAGCCCGCGCCTCTGGCCCGACTTCACCCCCGAGGACCTCGAGGAGGCCCTCGACCATTACGCCCAGTGCCAGCGGAGGTTCGGCGCCCGATGATGAACCGTGTCCTCGTCGCCGTCCCGGGGATCGCCGTCGCCATCGCGGCGGTGTGGCTGGGCGGTCCGGTCCTCGCCGTCGCCCTCGCCGTCATCGCCGCCCTCGCCGTCGCCGAGTTCGTCGGACTCCTGTCGGACGTCGGGCCGATCCGGTGGGCGGCGTACGCCGGCGCCCTTCTCACGGTGGGACTCGCCGCGGTCCTGGACATCCCGGAGCGGGGCGTCCTGGTGGGCGTCGGCGCCTCGGTCATGCTCGCCGCGGTCGGCGGCCTCCTCGTGCCGGACCGCGCGGACGTCACGAAGCGGGTGGCGCTCACCGCCTTCGGCGCCGTCTACATCGGCGTGCCACTGGGACTCCTGGTCGCACTGCGCGACCTGGACTCCGGCGCCGCGGCCGTCGCGAACATCCTCGTCGGAACCTGGGCCTTCGACACGTTCTCCTACTTCGGCGGGCGTCTCCTGGGACGCACCCCGATCGCGCCGCGCACCTCCCCGAAGAAGACGGTCGAAGGGTTCGTCGTGGGCCTCGTCGGCGGCACCCTCTCGGTCGTCGTCGCGGGCATCTGGATGGACTGGATCGCCTGGCACGAGTCACTCGTCCTCGGCGCGGTGATCTGCGTGGTGGCCTATGCCGGAGACCTGTTCGAGTCACTGGTGAAGCGGGATCTGGGCATCAAGGACTCCGGGCGCCTCCTGGGTGAGCACGGCGGGGTCCTGGATCGTTTCGACGCACTCTTCTTCACCGCGGTGGCCGGCTACTACGCGACCGTCTGGCTGGTCGGCTGAGCCGCACGGGGAACCGCGACGGCTCGGGGACCCGGGTGATCCGTCCCATCGACACGCGGACCGATGTCCGACCGGACGCCGCGGATCCAGGCTACGATTCACAGGTGCCGAAGCGCGTGCTCATCCTCGGGTCGACCGGGTCCATCGGCGTCCAGGCCCTCGATGTCGTCGACCGGTCCGCCGACCTCGTGCTGTGCGACATGGCACCCAACATCAGCGGCGTGGCCTCGGCCGATCAGGCCGGCTCCATCCATCTGGCTGAACTTGCGCTGGATCTTGCGCAGCAGGTGCTCAAACCGGGCGGGGACTTCGTGGTGAAGGTGTTCCAGGGCGAGGGGTCGGATGCGTACCTCAGGCAGCTGCGCGCAGCTTTCACGCGTCTCGCGGTGCGCAAGCCCGCGGCTTCGCGTTCGCGTTCGCGGGAGGTCTATGCTGTGGCTCGCGGCCTCAGGAGCGGTCTGAGGGAGAGCGGCGCACGAGACTGAACGGGTCCGGCGGCGATGCAACGCTGTTCTTCGCCGAGGGATGGATCAAAGGCCAGGGACTGGGCATGACGCCGACCGGGACTTCGATCAGCAGCGGAGCATCACCGGGAGCTTCGCGGATGGCGGCCGTGAGCGCGGCGGGCGTCTCGAGCCGCAGCGCATCGACGCCGAATGCCCTGGCAAGCGCAACGAAATCCGGATTGTGGAGCGTCGTGCCGATTTCGCGGTTGAACGCTTCCAGCTGCATGCGGCGTACATTCCCGAATGCTTCGTCCCGGAAGACCACGATGACCAGCGGGATCCTGTAACGGGCCGCTGTGGCCAGCTCCTGCAGGTTCCAGCCAAATCCGCCATCACCGTTGATGGACACCACCCGCCGGCCCTGAGCGCCGAGGCATGCGCCCAGCGCCGTGGGAAAGCCATAACCCAGCGTTCCCTGGTAACCGGGTGTAATGAACGTCCGCGGTCCATACACCGGGTAACCGAAGGGCGCGACGTAGCCGACCTGTGTCAACTCATTGACCAGGATGCCATCGTCGGGAATCGCTTCTCTCAGGGCTGCAAGCCAGCTCAGCTGCGGCTGAAGCAACTGGATCTGTTGCTGACACCAGGCCCTGACCGATTTGCACGCGCTGACGCCACCGGCCGGCGATTGGCGCTTGAGTGAACTTCCCAGCGCGAGCAGCGCGAGCCGTGCATCGCCCTGGAGCAGCAGCCCCGCGGATCGGGGAGGCGTGGTGTCCGCGGCATCGACATTGATGTAGATCGTCCTTGCCTGTGGGGCCTGTGGGGTCGGCTTGCCCAGGACGCTCATGCCGCGACTGCCGACCACGAGGATGACATCCGCATGAGGAGCCAGCGCGCGGCCCGCAAGGCCGGGCAACGCCAGTGGATGCCGGTCGGACAGGGCGCCCCTCGCGGTGTCGGTCATGACGACGGGCGCACCCAGCTTTTCCGCAACCAGGCGCAGGGCTTCGCCGGCATCGGCCGAAAGGACACCGCTTCCCGCCCAGATCAGCGGGGCCGATGCGCTTTCGAGCGCCGCCGCTGCCTGGTCCACGGCTGCCTGATCAGGGGCTGTGCAAGGCACGGATTCCCGCGATGCAGGCCCTGCGATCGCCGAGTCCTGCAGGATGTCCTGAGGCATCTCCACCGCAACGGGACGAGGTCTGCCGGATCTGCATTCGATGAAGGCCTGATGGACCAGTCCGGGCAGCGCGCCAGGCTCGCGTGCCAGAGCCCGCCATTTGGTCACGGCATCCAGGGCAGCGGGTTGACCCTGCACTTCATGCAACAGACCCCAGCCCTTCCCGATGGCGGTGGTACGGATCTGCCCTGCAAGGCACACGACCGGCGAGGAGCAGGCATAGGCAGTGGCAAGTCCGGACAGGGCATTCAGCACGCCAGGTCCCGGAACCATCATGCAGGTTCCGACCTTGCCGGACACCCGGGCATATCCATCGGCCATGTACGAAGTGGCCTGCTCGTGCCGGGGCACCACCACGCGCAGGGATGACGCGGCGTCGACCAGCGGGTCGAATGCCCAGTCGAGCTGCACGCCGGGAAGGGCGAACAGATGAGTGACGCCTTCCTCGATGAGTTGGCGCACCATGAGTTGGCCGCCGGTGGCGGCTGCGGTCTCTGCCTGATGTCTGTTCAAGATCGGTTTCCGGTCACATCCCGATCTTGCCCAGCATGTCGATGATCTGCCGGAGGAGCGTTTCGGTGCGTTCGTGCCGGGTGGCGAACCGCACTTCCAGTTCCTTCACGCGATCGGCGAGGGAAGTTGCCGGGTCCGGATGACCGGTGCGACCGGCGAGCGATGCGTCCAGCTTCTCGAGCAGGGAAAGACTGTCCGGATTCACGTTGGTGGATTGCATTTCGAGGCGCAGCTGATCCAGCAGAGCGCGGACTTTTTCAGTGCTCATGATCGTCGCTTGTCCAGGAGGACGCCATCATAGCGCGTCTTCAGCGTGTCAGT
>CALMEC010000029.1 GCA_937862675.1 uncultured Actinomycetes bacterium | reverse complement strand
CCAGAACGGCCGCAAGGTGGTTCACGCCGTCGGCAAGGAAGCCAACTAGATGCTTGGCAAGACCCCGATCTACATGGAGGCCGTCCGCCCGATGCGCGACGGCGTCATCGCCGACTTCGAAGTCGCCGAGGAGATGATCAAGCACTTCATCCGCAAGGTGCACCAGAACCGCTGGGCCCATCCGCGGGTCGTGGTCTGCGTCCCCTCCGGTGTCACGGGAGTCGAGAAGCGCGCGGTCGTCGAGGCCACGTACTCCGCCGGTGCACGCGAGGCCCAGCTCATCGAGGAGCCCATGGCCGCCGCGATCGGCGCGGGACTCCCCGTCGCCGAACCGACCGGGTCGATGGTCGTCGACATCGGCGGCGGGACCAGCGAGGTCGCG
The DNA here is from genome assembly GCA_937862675.1 of uncultured Actinomycetes bacterium. Taxonomy (GTDB): domain Bacteria; phylum Actinomycetota; class Thermoleophilia; order Miltoncostaeales; family Miltoncostaeaceae; genus CALMEC01. The sequence goes on along the minus strand of CALMEC010000029.1, from coordinate 4,353 downwards.
GTCAGCTCCCTGGGCGGCATCGTGGGCGCCCAGTCGGTGCGCGTCGGGGGTGACGAGCTGGATGACGCGATCATCAACTACACCAAGCGCGAGCACAAGCTCATGATCGGCACGCAGACGGCCGAGGAGGTGAAACTCGAGATCGGGTCCGCGTACCCGCTGCCCGAGGAGGTCCAGGCCGAGATCCGCGGACGCGACATGATCTCTGGCCTTCCGAAGACGGTCGTGCTTTCTTCCGAGGATGTGCGCATCGCGCTGGAGGAACCGCTGCAGGCCATCATCGACGCCGTGAAGAGCACCCTGGACAAGACACCACCCGAGCTCGCGTCCGACATCATGGACCGCGGGATCATGCTGGCCGGCGGGGGATCCCTGCTCCAGGGACTCGACGAACGCCTGCGTCGCGAGACCGAGATGCCCATCCACGTGGCCGAGTCGCCGCTCACCTGCGTGGCCGTCGGGTCGGGGCGCGCTCTCGAGGAGTTCGAGGTCATGCGCAAGTCCTCCGGCAACAGCAAGCGCGCCAGGCGACCGCGGTATTAGCGACGGGTCACAGCGTCCGGACGGCTCCGGCGGCCACGTGTCGCCGCGCACGATGGAGGCGGAGGGGACGTCACGTGCCTCCCGGCGCCGCATCGCGACCCGGCGCGGCGTGGTCATCGTCCTGCTTGTCGTGTGCGTTCTCCTGCTCACGTCGTTCTTCCGTGAGAGCGACCAGGGCTTCCTGCACAGCCTGAAGGGGACGATCACCGACCTCGCGAACCCGATCCAGGGCGCGGCCTCCGCCGCCGTCAAGCCGGTCCAGAACCTCGCCGGATGGATCAAGGACTCACGCTCGGCGGCCAACCAGCGCGACCGCCTGCAGTCGGAGGTCGAGGGGCTCCGCACCGAACTCGCCCGTCTCCAGGCGAACAAGGCGACGAGCGACGAGTACGTGGACCAGCATGCGGCGCAGCTCCAGCTGTCGCAGAAGGCCTCCATCGCGGACCAGTACTCGATCACGACGGCCAGCGTGGCCAGCCGGCAGCTGTTCGAGACCCGTCAGTCGGCGCGCATCGACAAGGGGCGGGGCGACGGGGTCACCGTGAACTCGCTCGCGTTCGTGCCGGCCCGCACCCCGGACGGCAAGACGGTGTTCGGCTCGCTCGTGGGACGCGTGACCCATGTGGACGCCAACTCTGCCCGGGTCACCTTCATCACCGACCCCTCCCAGCGCGTCGCGGTGTCGCTGCTGGACGGGAGCGACACCGTCCCGCTCGGGCTTCTCCAGGCCAACGGATCCGGCGACCTCATCCTCTCGGGCGTGCCCAGCAAGGTGGACATAAAGCTGATGACCCAGGTCGTCACGCGCGGCGCCGGCATCTCGACGCTGCAGTCGCCGTACCCGCCCGGACTCCTGGTCGGATATGTGAGCAGCGTCGGCCAGGCCGCCCTGAACAGCACCTGGACCGTCCAGGTCGACCTGTTCCGCGATCCGCAGGAGCTGGGCACCCTGACCATCCTCATCCCCAAGAGCTCCGAGGCGAAGCACCGTGCAGGTGTCGGTTAGACCGGGGGACGGGGAGCCCCGTGATCCGTGGATGCGCTCGCCGCTCTGGAGCGCCGTCGTCTTCCTCGCTGTCGCCGTGGCCATCCAGGTGACGCTGATCCCGCGCATCGACATCGGTGACATGCGTGCGGTCCCGGACCTCATGATCGTCGTCGTCGTGGCCGTCGCCATGTATCGCGGGGTCGTCGTGGGTGCCGTCGGCGGCTTCTGCGCGGGCCTGGCGGTGGAACTGCTCCTTCCCGGGGACACGCTGGGCGTCGTCGCGCTCGCCGCCGTCGCCATCGGCGCCTGGTGCGGTCGCTACGCCACGGCACCGGACGAGCCCACCTGGTGGCTCTTCCTGCTCGTGGCCACCGTCACCACGGGAATCGTGCCGTTCTGGGTCGGCACCGTGCAGGCGCTGCGCGGCGACGGGCCGTCCATCCCCGAGATCGTCGCCAACCTCGCAGGGCCGCAGATGCTGTTCGCGCCGCTCATCGCCGCGGTGGTCTGGTGGGTCGCGCGCCGACTGCTCGGCTCCCGGCATGTGATCGAACCGGGAATGATGTCGTGATGAGGATCACCGGATGACCCCGCCGCGGATCACGCAGCCCAGCACCCCGCCGCCCAGTCGCCGTCTCGGCATGGGGGGCCCGATGAACCCCCGCATGGCGCGCCGGATCGCCCTCTTCGGGTCGATCGGTCTCGTGCTGTTCGGCATCCTCATCCTGCGCCTGTGGTTCCTGCAGGTGGTGGGCGCCTCCGACTCCCAGGCCCAGGCGAGCGCCAACTCCGTGCGCACCATCAACATCCCGGCCCCCCGCGGCGAGATCCGCGACCGGCACGGGGTGAAGCTGGCACGAAGCCAGGAGGCCTGGGACCTCGTGGCGCTGCCGCAGGACCTCGGAGTATCCGTCGGCTACTCGACCGGGAAGGTCTCCATCTCCGCCGGCGGCCAGCGGACGCTGCGGCGCATCGGCCTGGCGCTGGGTGAGAACCCCACGCGGCTGCAGAACCTGATGATCAACGGCCAGAAGCACACCCCGTACCAGTCGGTCGTGCTGAAGGCGGACATCGACCCGGAGAGCGACCTCTACTACGCGCTCAGCGAGCGGCTGGACGAGTTCCCGGGCCTTCGCCTGGAGCGCACCCAGCGGCGCGCATATGTGGACGACGGCAAGTACATCTCGCACGTGCTGGGATGGGTCGGCCAGATCCCCGCGAAGCAGGCCGATCTCTACCGGCGGCAGGGGTATCGCAACGACGCCATCGTCGGCATCTCAGGGCTGGAGAGTAAGTACGAGCCGTACCTGCGCGGCACGGACGGTGAGCGCCAGATCGAGGTGGACTCCACCGGTGAGCCCACTTCGCGCGGCATCCTGTCGGAACGCCCGCCCAAGACCGGCTCCACCATCGTCACCACCATCGACTACAAGGTGCAGAAGGCAGCCGCGGAAGCACTTCGCGAGAAGGTCGAGACCCAGTCCGTCAAGGGAGGGGGAGTGGTCGTCATGGACATCGAGAATGGCGACATCCTCGCGCTGGCGTCGTACCCGCAACTGCCGATCGCCGATCTCTCCGCCGGACGCAACACCCCAGCCGTCAGGAGTGCGTTCTCACCGACCAACGTGCGGGCACCGTCGATCGACCGTGTAACCACGGCGTATCCACCCGCGTCGACGTTCAAGGCGGTCACCTCGATCGCCGCCCTCCAGTCGGGGATGATCACTCCGCAGACATGGATCAAGGCGGGCAAGACCGTCAATCTGTTCGGCACGACGTTTAAGAACTTCCGCGAGGAGGACCAGGGAAGCCTGCAACTCGTGCCGGCGATCGCACAATCCAGTGACACGTACTTCTACCAAGTGGGTGCGAAGTTCGTGGGCAACAACATCAAGCCCAGCGTCCGCGCCAGCGGTCACACCAAGCTCTACGAGTGGGCGAAGCACTTCGGCCTCGGGAGTCCCACTGGCATCGACATCGGCGACGATGCGGGGGTCGTCCCAGATCGTCTGTGGAAGGCCGAGAACATCAAGCCCTCCAACAAGTACGAGGGCGACAACTGGGACACCTGGCGTCGCGGTGACACCATCAACATGTCTGTCGGACAGGGCTTTCTGACCGCAACGCCGCTACAGATGGCACGGGTCTATGCGTCCATCGCGAACGGCGGCACGCTGGTGACCCCTCATATCGCGCGATCGGCCAACGACCCCACGAGCAATCAGTCGACCGCCGACCTCGAGCGGGGACTGCGGACATCCAGGATCCCGAAGATCGCCCCCGGGAATCTTGATGCTGTCAAGGAGGGTCTCTACGACGTCGCCAACTCGTCTGTCGGTACCGCGGCCAGCGTCTTCGGCGGCTTCGGGGGGCTGGTGTCCGGCAAGACCGGCACAGCCGAATCTGGCCGTGACGGGTATGACCACGCATGGTTCGTCGGCTACGGGCCGACCGACCATCCAAAATACGTCGTCGCCGTGATGATCGAGTACTCCAGGGGTACCGGTGGCGCCGTCGCCGCTCCGGTTGCCTGCAAGGCGATCGCCACGGCGATCGGCGGCGTCGATCCGCAGCGGTGCGGTGACGGCTCCAGTTCGGAGCACCGGGACTGAGCGAGATCGCCACACAGCGCCCCATGGGGTGGGGCCTGCGCCGCGTCCGCACCATGATCGCGCGGATGGACTGGGTCATGCTCGGCGCGGTCCTCGTGCTCTGCGCGTTCGGCATCCACATGGTGCGTGTCGCGACGACGGACGACATCATCGGTGACCCGGAGTTCTTCTTCACGCGTCAGCTGATCTTCATGGCCGTCGGCCTTGGGC
>CALMEC010000028.1 GCA_937862675.1 uncultured Actinomycetes bacterium | reverse complement strand
CGTGAGTGGCTAGGCGTAATCCCGCTGGAACGGCTCCGTCTTTGCGCCGACGACTGTCTTAGCAGCACATTTGATGACAGTGGACATGCTCTCCAGGATGTGGTAAACGAGGTCGGTACGCGGCTGGGTTTTGCAGTGACCCCGGGTCGGTATCGCGGTGTGAAAAATGAAATCGGAAATGACGGACTTTGGGTCGGCCATGACAAGTTCGCATTCCTGGTCGAGGTGATCGTGATGCTCACCGTGGTGCCCGACCGGCGTGCGTGGATCCGGAGCCATCCCCTCGACCTGGCGATCATCGTCTTGACGCCTCCGTTCGCATCCGCCCTCATGCAGGGGATGCGCGCCATCCGGCTGCTCCGCCTGACGCGGCTGCTGCGCCTGGCGCGGATCTTCATGGGCATGAGGAACATGTTCACCCTCACGGGCATCAAGTGGGCGGCGACCCTCGGGCTCGCGATCATCGTGGGAGGCGGCGCCGCCTTCACCGCCGTCGAGACCGGCCAGCACCTCAGTGCATGGGACGGACTCTGGTTCTCGGTCACCACAGCCACAACCGTCGGATACGGGGACGTCTCCCCGCAGACCGACGGCGGACGGATCATCGCCATGATCATCATGGGGTTCGGCATCGGTTTCATCGCGCTTCTGACCGGTGCCCTCGCGGAGCGCTTCATCCGGGCGGATGTCGAGGCCGACGTCGACGTCATCGAAGCGGAGGAGGCCGACCTCCTCCGAGAGCTCGGAGTGATCCGTGAGCGGCTCTTCGAGCTCGAAGAGCAGTTGCGCGGAGCCGCGCCGACGCCTCGGCGCCCGCAGGACTCGTCCTAGGCGCCGACCGTTCCGAGCGCTCCGCACGACCGTGCTCAGGGTCGGCGACGTCTACGTCGCCGCCGGGTGCGGTGGTCGCGAGCCGTCGTCCCCCGATCCGGCGCTCAAGACGACCGGCAGACATCTCTCCCGTCAGTCCCCCGGGGCGGCATCCTCGGAGACCCGGCGGATGACCCGCGCCGGGTTCCCCACCGCGACCACCCCGTCGGGGAGATCCCTCGTGACGACGGAGCCCGCTCCCACGACCGTGTCGTCACCGATGGTGACGCCGGGGAGCACGATCACTCCGCCTCCGAGCCACACGTTGTCGCCGATCGTGATCGGCTCAGCCGCCTCCCAGCCCGCACGCCGAAGCACCGGGTCGATCGGATGCGTGGGCGTCAGGAGCTGCACGTTCGGACCGATCTGCACGTCGTCACCGATCGTGATGTCGGCGACGTCGAGCGCGACGAGGCCGAAGTTCGCGAAGCAGCGGGCCCCGATGCGGATATGCGCACCGTAGTCGCACACGAAGGGCGGACGGATGACCGTCCCCTCCCCCACGCCGCCGAGGAGATCCTGGAGGATCGAACGCCTGCCGTCCTCGTCCTCCGGGGCGCTCCCGTTGTAGTCGGCTTCCAGGCGTCGTGCCCGGAGCGCGTCGGCGTGGAGCTCGGGGTCGTCGGCACGGTAGAGGTCACCGGCGACCATCCGTTCCTTCTCGCTGCGGCCGTCACCGGCGACGGCCTCCGGATGGCGGTGGAACTCGATGAGGAAGCGCGCCGCGTCGTCGGGCTCCGCGTGATGGGGAACCTCCGGCTCGATGACGAGCGTGTCGCCCGTCGAGAGCACGACCGCGCCCCGGCCCGGGTCTTCCCAGACGAAGCGGAGCGTCCCCGCAGTGACACGGAGCAGGCCCCACGACCCGGCCCCGATCCGGTGGGCGCGGCGCAGACCGTCGGGAACGGTCCCGGCGTCGAACTCACGGGTGCTGCGTGTGAGCACCACCCCGGCAGGAAGCTGTCCGTGGTCCATGGGAACTTCCTATCAGGATCTCGGGGACGCCGGGCCGGTTAGGGTGTTCCCTATGACAACGGACAGGCCCCCGGCGCGGCGGTGAACGTCCCTGTGACGAGGGCCGGTCAACGGCTCGGGCCCCGGCGGGCGGCATGCCCGTTCCGATCGCCGATCATCCCGCGGCACGACCTCCGTTCCCGATGGATCCCGGTCGTCCGATGAGCACCCGTCGCCGCATCCTCGTCGCCGCCCTTGTGCTTCTGCTGGCCGTCGTGGGCGTCGTGGCCTGGTTCGTCTGGCCGCGGAGCATCACGCCGGTCTCGGAGAACACGGCCGTGGAGGACTTCCGTGAACACACCACAGGAACCACGGACCTGGGCGGTGCGATCCCCGATGTCGGCGTCTACACGTATGCCGGTACGGGGGATGAACGCATCAAGTTCGGCCCCCTGCCCACGCAGGTCCGGCGGATACCGGCCACCGTCACCGGGATCGTCGTCGCCTCGGGTGACCGATGTTTCACCCTCACGGTCAACTACTTCGTGCAGCACACGGAGGACACCCGCTACTGCGTCACGGGGCAGGGAGCACCCCGCATCGACCAGCAGGTCAAGCATCAGGACGTCGCCAGCTTCTCCGTCACGTCGACGATGACCTGCGACCCGTCCGTCCTCCTCCCGGAACGTCCCGGAGACGCACCACTCGACTGCCACCTCACCCTCACCGGCGCACCCGCCGACATCTCCATGGATCTCGTGGGCCGCACCCGGCGCGGGCCGGACCGGTCCGTCCGCATCGGGACGCGAACGGTGACGATCGCACCGGTCACCATGACCCTCGACATCACCGGCAGTCTCACCGGCCACTGGATCGAGACGACGTGGTTCACCCCTCGGCATCTACCCGCGCGGATCGATCGTGACTTCGCCCTGACGGGCCCGGCGACGTTCTCGGAACGGTCCACGCTCACCCTCCGCGAGCTCACGCCCACCACCTGACCGGCAAGGCACCGGTACCCGGGATCAGTGGTGGTAGGGATGCCCGGCGGCGATGGCGAGCCCGCGGTACAGCTGCTCCGCCAGCACCACCCGGGCCAGCTGGTGCGGCAGTGTCAATGGCCCCAGCGACAGGCGCTCGTGCGCACTCTCCATGAGGTCCGGGGGCAATCCGGCCGCACCACCGATCAGGAAGGCCGTCGGACGGGACACCTCCAGCCGCGCCACGAGCCATCGCGCGAAGTCCTCACTCGAACGTGGTGCCCGTCCGTCCGGGCTGAGGGCGACGATCCAGGCGCCGTCGACGATGCGCTCCTCGATGCGCGCGCCCTCCCGGCGATGGACCTGATCGTCACGATGGACGATGCGACGAGCGAGATCTACTCGATGCTGCTGGTCGAGGAAGAAGGGACGGCGTCGACGTTCCAGGCCCTGGGCGAGGTGATCGGCGGCGCCGACGTGTTCCTGTGCGGCTCCAACCCGCTCAGCACGCAGGACGATGTGGCCGCGGCGCTGGTCCGCTACTACGATGTGCCGACGTTCGCGATCAAGGGCGCGCCGTGGGATT
>CALMEC010000027.1 GCA_937862675.1 uncultured Actinomycetes bacterium | reverse complement strand
GGTCGGTGGAATACGGCATGGGCGTGGTCCACTCCCGGGCGACGCGCCGGAGCCGGCCCCCTCGCCGTGGACGTCCGGCGGGAGGAGCCGGATCCACACTAGAGATCACCGGGCCCTCCGTTCCGTGAGACGCCCGGCGACAACCGCCGGATACCGGGAGCCGCGCATCGGGTCCCGGCGACGACACTCATCCGCCGACGCGACTGGGAGACCACGGGCCCCGCCCGGTGCGACGGCGTCACTAGGATGGCCGGGATGCGCGTGCCCGTCCTCCTCGATGCGACACCGCTGGCCCGTGGACACGGCCAGCGCGGTATCGGGACGGCTCTTCGCGACCTGCTGGATCACCTCCCCCACACACGACGGCCGGCGCTCCTGACGCTGCCCCGCCAGGAGATCCCCGCAGGTTTCGGACGACGCGACTTCCGGTGGCCGAAGTGGCCGATGCACCGGATACCGGACCCGTGGCCCTCCCTGAAGCTGCACGACGCCCTCCTGGCCGACCCGCCCGATCTCTTCCACGCGACGCAGCCGGAGCTGACGCCCGATCCGCATCTCGTGCCGACGGTCATCACCTGTTACGACCTGATCCCGTTGCACCAGCCCATGCGGAACCCGTTCCAGCGGTTCGCCTACGGCACCTACCTCCAGCGGCTGACCCGCGCCCCGCACATCATCACGATCAGCGAGGCCGTGCGCGACGACCTGGCGGCCCAGCTGGGCATCCCGGAGAGCCGCGTGCACGTGGTGCGCCTCGGCCCCCCGCGCATGTATCCGGCGGCCGGGCCGACCCCGCCCATGCCGTACGTCCTCTACTCCAACAGCATCGAGCCGCACAAGAACCCGGCGCTCATCGTCGAGGCCTTCGCGCACGTGCGCGGAGTCGACCTCGTCATGACCGGGCCCTGGAGCCGCCGGCGCCTGAAGCGCCTGATGGACCGTGCCGACCGCATCGGCGCCGGCGACCGGATCCACTGGCTGGGATACGTGGACCGGGCACACCTCGCGGCACTGCGGCGCGACGCACTGGCGACGGTCACCCCGTCACTCATCGAGGGATTCGGGTTCCCTGTCCTGGAGTCCCTCCTGGCCGGGACACCCGCCCTGGCCGGGGACATCCCCGCGCTGCGCGAGGCCGGGGGGGACGCCGCCGTCTACCTGCCCACCGACGACCCCCGGGCCTGGGCCGACGCCATCGCGTCGATCGCCGCCGGCACCGACCGAGAGGCGATGGCGGACCGGGGCCGGGCACATGCCGCGACATTCGACTGGGACCGCACCGCCCGCGAGACGATCGCCGTGTGGGACGAGGCGCGCCAGAGTGTCTGACCGCGTGTCCCCGTCCATGCCCCGAACCGTCGTCGTCGACGCCCGCATGGCCCGCCGCCGGAACACCGGCACCGCCACCTACATCACGGGACTCGTCGCCGCGCTGCGGCGCACCGCACCCCCGGAGGTCCGGCTGCACGTGGTGTGGGGCCCGCTGCCCTTGCCCCGACGCGGAAAGCTGACGCGCATCGGCAATCTCGTCATCGACCTGGCCTGGACACACGTCGGCCTCCCGCTGATCGCCCTCCGTCGCCGCGCGGCCCTGATCCATGCGCCGTTCAACTGGGCCCCCGCACTGGCCCCCTGCCCCTCCGTCGCCACGGTGCACGACCTGGCGTGGGAACGCGTCCCCGAGACCTTCCCCGGTTTCTTTCGCCGCTACGCCCGCCTCTTCACGCGCCTCACGAGCCGCCGCGCGAAACGGCTGATCTGCGTGTCGCAGGCCACCGCCGACGACCTCGTCCAGCTGTACCGCGCACCCGCCGACCGCATCCGGGTGATCCCCAACGGGGTGGATCCCGACACCGCGCCGGTCACGACGTCGCGCGATCCCGTGATCCTGGCCGTCGGCGAGTTCGAACCACGCAAGCGGATCCTCGAGCTCATCGAGGGATTCCACGCGTACCGGGACGCGGCGCCGGACGACCCGCCGCCGTGCGATCTCGTCCTCGTCGGCTCCGGTGGATCGCAGGCCGAGGAGGTCGCGCGTGCCGCCGGCGATCATGTCCGGCTGACGGGATTCGTCGACGACGCGGCACTCGCGGATCTCTACCGCCGTGCGACGCTCCTGGCGTTCCCGTCGTCCTACGAGGGGTTCGGCCTCCCCGTGGCCGAGGCCATGGCTCACGGGTGCCCGGCGCTGGTGGCGCAGAACTCGTCGCTGGTGGAGGTGGGCGGGGATGTCGCCATCCCGCTGACCGACCCGTCACCCACCGGGATCGCGCGTGCGCTGACCGACGCACTGTCCGACCGTGACGCGCTGGCGGCCCGGGGTGAGCGATCACGGCATCATGCGCGGATGTTCGACTGGGACGACATCGCCCGACGGACCCTCGACGTCTACCGGGAGGCCGTCGGATGACGGAGCCGCACCGCATCGTCCGCATCGCCTCGGACGGCCGGGCGTGATCGCCGCCGTCGACGCGCACATGGTCGGCCAGCCCGCGGCGGGCGACGCCGGCAACGGACGCTTCCACACCCTCCTCATCCAGGCGCTCGGGCAGACGGCGGCGGACGGCGACCGGGTCGCCGCGCTCATCGCCCATGACGCGGCACGGGAACTGATCGGCCCCGGACCCGCATATGCAGAGGTGTCCGCCCACAACGGCCGTCGCCTGGCGATCGACGTCCCCCGGACACTCCGAGAGATGGGGGCCGACGCCGCCGTGTTCAGCTACGTCGTCCCGCCGCGCAGTCCCTGCCCGCGGGTCGTGGTGGTGCACGACGTGCTCTTCCGCCTCCACCCGGAATGGTTCAGCCGCCGGGTGCGGACGCTCCTCAACCGGCTGGTGCCGCTGTCGCTGCGCCGCGCACGGTCCATCGTGACCGTCTCGCAGACCAGCCGCGCCGACCTGATCGACGCGTTCGACGTGGACCCCGCCCGGGTCCACGTGGTCACCAACGTGCCCGCGCCGGCCTTCCACCCGCGCGAGGGCGCCGCCGATCGCGTGCGGGAACGCCACGGTCTCGACCGCTACTGCCTGTACGTCGGCGACGTGCACCCCCGCAAGAACCTGGTGGCGCTGGCCGAGGCGATCCGTCTGGTCGGCGACCGGGACCTCCGCCTGGCGGTGGTCGGCCGCGCGGGCCACCGGGGCGAGGAGCTGATCGCGGCGAGCGGCGGCATCTGGCTGGGACCCCAGGGAGACCAGGAACTCGCCGACCTGTATTCGGCGGCAGCCGTCACCTGCAACCCCTCGCTCTACGAGGGCTTCGGGCTTCCGGTGGTGGAGGCGATGGCCTGCGGCTCTCCCGTGGTGGCGTCGCACCGGGGGGCGATCCCCGAGGTGGCCGGCGACGCGGCGCTCCTGGTGGAGCCCTACCCGGGACCGATCGCCGACG
>CALMEC010000026.1 GCA_937862675.1 uncultured Actinomycetes bacterium | reverse complement strand
CGACCTCGACGACGAACCGCCCGTCGCCGCAGGGCGTGACCGATCTGATCGTCGCCGTGTTGCCGAACGCGCGGAGGGCTCCCGGCTCCATGGTCAGGCACGGCGGCAGGTCCTCGTACACCCCCACCACCTGCACGCCCTCGGTGATCGTCGTGCCGTCGGGCAGTTCGCCGATCAGGCGGAGCGTCCGGGTGAGCGTCCTGGCGCGCTCCGTGGCCTTGGCCCAGTCCGCCACGACCTCCGCCGACTCCACCACCAGCGTGCCGCGGGAGTCGAGCCACTCATCCACCGGGGCGACGAGCCGGTCGAAGTACACCCACCACATCGGTTTGTCCTCGCGCCGGTAGAACCCCAGCGCCGCCGCCAGAAGCGCGACCCCCTCCTGTTCCCCAGAGCGGTCCGCGCGTTCGAGCGGTATCCCCTGAAAGACGTCGGCGACGATCTCCTGGAGGTCCGCGAGCTTCGACCCCCTGGGCTCGGATACCTCCGCCTCGGGGGCCTGCTGCGGCGCCATGTCGCCACCGCCGTGGACGCGTAACCAATCGCGAAGACGCAGGGTCGACACGCAGTCGTACTCGTTGTAGACGGCGATCTCGTCGAGGAGACGGTTCGCCAGCTCGGTCTCCCCGTTCTCGCGCGCCGCACGAAATGCGTGGTACTGCACCACCGAGTCCATGCCGTCGCTGACACCGGCGGCCGAGCGCAGCTGGTCCCCCATGTAGAGGGGCTCCAGCTTCTTGATGCTGTACGACGGCTGCGCGACCCGGATCGACTGGCGCACGGTGGCGTACAGGACCACGAAGACGCCGTTGCGAAGCAGGTCGTCCAACTGATCCTCACCGACCCCATGACGCACCGTGAGGCGTTTGAGGGCCGACGTCTCGTACGGTGCGTAGTGGTAGATGTGGAGGTCGGGAAACCGGCGACGGCGCTCGGCGACGTAGTCGAAGAACGACCGCAGCGCCTCCTTCTCCTGGGCGCGATCGTGGGCCCAGAACGGCACGAACCGTTCGCCGGGGTCGTCCCGGTCCACGATGCCGAACAGGTACTCGAGGCCCTCCGCCACGCCGTCGGGGTTCGTCCAGAGCGGGTCGCCCTCGAAGTCGAAGAAGACGTCGCCGGGGCTGGACGGCGGCAGACGGTCGATGGGGCCGGTGTCGAACACCTCGTATGCGATCCGGCCGTCGGCCGCATGACGGGTGCCCTCCTGAAGCGCGGCCTGGGCACGCAGACGGCTCCAGGTGCGCTCGGACATTTCGTGGACGGGGGCGGTGGAGGCGGCCAGTAGCGGCAGGGTGCGGATGCCGGCGGCGCGCAGACGGTCGCGTTGATGACGGCTGAGCCCCGCCACCTGCAGCACGTCGTCGTGCTCGACGATCGCGGCAGAACAGTGCGGGCATCCGCCGCAGATGGAATGGCGGTCGTCACCCCATGTGGCGGCGCGCCCCTCGTCCAGGTGACGCCGCAGGAGCGTTTCTATGTACCGGCGCCGGTGCCGGTAGACGGGGATGACGTCGTCGAGGGGCTGCTCGTGCACGGAGTCGTCGCCCAGGCGCAGCCGCCCGACGCCGGCGCGGGGGACGCCCATGCGGTCGAGCATGTCGGCGTACGCCGCGATCTGCAGCAGCGCCGTGACACGCGCCGAGCGGGCGAGCTTCACGTCCCAGACCGCGTAGGCGCCGTCCTCATGGACGAGGAAGTCCGCGAACCCCCCGAACGATCCGTCCAGGAGCGCCGCCTGCGCCACCACGTCCGGCGGATCGTCGGAGAGCAGCGCCGAACGGGTGGCCTCGGCGGCGTCGGCGAATCCCCGCCGCGTGTAGGGGGTGGGGCGCGACACGACCAGCAGCGTCCCCGTGGCGGCCAACCGCTGCCTCTCACGGTCCTCGTGTGCGTCGCCCAACCGCGCGATCGTCTCGGCCAGCGGATCATCGTCGGCTGGGATGGGCGGAGCCCACCCCAGTGCGATGTCGACCGAACGCAGCCACCCGTACTCGCAGCCGGCCGACGCGACCAGGTCGCTGGGGCTGAGAATGAAGCCGCCGTCGTCCTCGATCAGCGCGATGACGTCACCTCGAAGAGCGTCACCCGTCGCCTCGCGGCCGTTCGACGGTCCGACACGGTCGTCCGACGAACGTCCGGCCGGACCGCGCGATGATCTTTGATCAGCTGCATCCGACGATGGTAGCCGCGGTCGGTGATGTCACCCGTGGCGTATCGCAGTCGCCTTTGCGACGAAAGGTGAAACCTTTCGTCGCAGACGTGGCAAGTATGCGGGTGATGACGACGGATGCCGATCTTCTGGGCACGGACGCGACGTTCGACGCGTTCGTCCACCGACACCGGACCATGCTGCGCCGGTACGTCGTCCGTCGCCTCGGAGCACCGCTCATCAGCAAATGTGGCAGCGGCGTGGGTGGTCCGTTCACCGAACCGGACGGCACGACACACGCCGCCATGTTCACGACCTTCGCCCCTGTCGCCCCGGAGATCGCGCGTGTGGAGCTCCGATCCACGGACGGCCGGACCTTCCCCGGAACGGTGGGCAACGGCTGGTACCTCATCGTGGCGAGCACCCGTGGACCGATGCGCGCCCTCAACCGCGGAACGGTCGTCGGATACGACGCCGACGGCGACCGGGTCGCGACGGCGCGCCTGTCGGCCTCGCCGTGACGACAGGGACGATCCTTCCCGCACGCAGCGAGGCGCACTGGCCATCCGCATACGCCCGGCCGATGAGCAGCGCGACAGATCCTCTGCGCCTGCCAGCTGATGTGCGGCGAGGCCACACCGCCGGAGGCCCGGGCCCGGTCGAAGGGACCGAGCCGCGGGCCGGGGGCCCGACTACGAGGTGGCGGGGCTCTCCACCGGCGCGGTGGCGCGCGACCCGTCCAGCCAGCCGCGCTTGGCCCAGACCCGCTCTACGATGAGGGTGGTGAGCGGCGGAACGGCCGCGGCCAGCGCGATGACCGTGGCGCCACCGTCCCAGCGCAGTTTCTTGGCCGCGTAGAAGGTGACGGCGATGTAGAGCAGGAAGGCGACACCATGGATGGGGCCGAAGATCTGCACGCCCTTCTCGGTGGTGTCGGTGGCGTACTTCAGGACCATCCCGACCAGAAGGCCGGCCCATGTGATGGCCTCCACAATCGCCACGGTCGCAAACAGTCGGCCGACGCCGCTCGTCTTGGCTGCCACGGTTCCCTTTCGTCAATGACCGACCCACGTGGATCGGTCGATGGTCCGGCGCCCCGCGCACCGGGTACCGGAGCACGGAGTAAGCCGATCAGACCCTTGCCGCAAAGAGGCGAGGACTCAAGTGGCGAATGCGGTCGTTCCCCGTGTCGGTCGTCACCGAGGGACCGCCGGGCCACTGCGACCCGGTCAGGCGTCGTCCGGGTGATCGACGTGCACCACGACGGTGCCGACCATCCGGTCGTGCCACGTCTGGCGGCCGTGCCCCCAGAGCATCCAGGCGCAGCCGAGCCCGGCGGGGATCAGCGAGACGATGCGTCCCAGCCAGCGCAGCAGCGCGCGCGGGTATCCGATCGCCTCCCGTCCCCCGAGATCGACGATGCGGAGTCCCATCCACCGCTTGCCGAGTGTGCGCCCGCCGGGACGGCCTTCGAAGTAGGTGAAGTAGGCGGCCGACGCGACCAGGCCGACGATCTGCGACACGAGGTCACCGCCGATGGCCCAGGTGATCACGTTGACCACGAAAACGAGGGCGGCATCGGCGAACAGGGCGAGCACGCGACGCGAGAAGAGATCCACGCGTGAGGTGGGCTCCTGCGCGGCGTCCTCCGGGACCGGGCGCGCAGGCGGTTCGTCCACGGGGATGGGGATGTCCTCGACCGGCAGCTCCTGCCGATCGACGTCGACCGCGTCCCACGAGATGTCGTCCTCGAACTCGAGGAACGCGGATCCGTCCTCCTGATGCGGCGAGGTGCTCAGGCGACGTCTCCCGCGCCGGCGATGTCGATCCCCCACGAGACGCCGAAGCGGTCGGTGAGCATGCCGAAGACGTCCCCCCAGAACTGCCGCTCCAGAGGAGTACCGACCTGGCCGCCTTCGGCGAGGGCCGCGAAGTGATCGCGAAGCGCCTCGTCGTCGTCGCCGGAGACCATGACGGTGATCGCCGATCCTCCCGGGCGCTCCATCCCCGGCGGGGTGTCGGATCCCATGAGGTTGAAGCCGGCCGGCGTGACGAGGTGCGAGTGCATCACGCGGTCCGCGATGGGCCCCTCGCCCATACCCGCCTCCCCGAATGTGCTGATGGTGAGCTCTCCACCGAAGACGTCCCGGTAGAAGCTCATCGCCTCTCGTGCCTTGTCCGTGAACGAGAGGTACGGACACAGTACCGATGCCATGGACCCTCCTTTTGCGAGATTCGCGTAAGGGTACTCCCTCGATGAGCAGTTCCACGGAGATCGCGGCGTGGTGCGTGCCCCCGGCGGCGCGGATGCACCACCGGACACCTCCGAAAGGACACCGCCCTGACCGTGGGTGTCCCCGTCGCCCTGCATCACCCGGTGACGCACCCCACGTCCACGCCTCCGTGTAACGACTCGCACCGACGTCCGCGCATCCGCCCGTTCTGGCAACCTTCCCGGTGTGCGCGTCTCCGCGAAAGCCGACTACGCCGTCCGCGCCATGGTTGAACTGGTCGGCACCGATTCCGGATCCCCGCGGAAGGGCGACGCGGTGGCGTCGGCCCAGGGCATCCCGCTGAAGTTCCTCGAGAACATCCTCGCCGACCTGCGCCATGCGGGCCTGGTGGGCAGCCGGCGCGGGCAGGAGGGCGGCTACTGGCTGGCCCGTCCGGCCAAGGAGATCTCGGTGGCCGACGTGATCCGAGCGGTGGAGGGCCCGCTGGCCTCGGTGCGCGGCGAGCCGCCGGAGTCCACGACCTATCCCGGCAACGCGGAGCCCCTGCAGCGGGTGTGGATCGGGCTTCGCACGAGTATCCGCCGGGTGGTGGAGGTCGTGTCCGTCGCCGACATCGCATCGGGCAAGCTGCCGGCGAGCGTCCGGAAGCTGGCGGACGAACCGGAGTCCTGGACGACCCGCTGACCGATCCGGTCGGCCACCGCGGCCCGCGCCGGCTTCCCGTGTCCATCCGTCGGTGACGACGGCCCGGACGTCGTCACACCGTATCGGGGGCACCCGGCGCCATCCTGATGGTCACCGGTCTCCCTCTTCGTGAGTCCGGGGAGCGCCTCGGAGATGTCGTGCGGCCGGACGGTCCTTCGACGTTTCCGGACGACCCCGCACATCGTCCCGTCGCCGAGCCACCCGATCGACACCGCCCTGTGACTGGACGGACGACCACGTCCGCCGGGACGTCAACCAGGGTCCGAGACGCAGAAACCACTTCCCGTTAGGAGAATGTCGTGCGTCTCCCACGCTCCCGCACCGCCCTCATGGCCGGTGCCGCTGTGCTCACTGTCGGCGGGTCGGTCGCCGTCGCCGGCCGCCTCACCGAGCGCAGCAAGTCCACCGCACTCGAGTCGAAGATCGACCCGGCGAAGCCCAAGAACGTCATCCTCCTGATCGGAGACGGCATGGGCGACTCCGAGATGACCCTCGCCCGCTACTACGGCAAGGGCGCCGCGGGCCGTCTCAACATGGACCGCCTGCCGTTCCGCGGCAGCTCGCTCCACTACGTGCTCTCCCCCGGTCCGGGGCCCGCCTACGCCCCGAACTACGCCGGTGACTCCGCTCCCACGGCCACGGCCTGGTCCACCGGCAGGCGCACCATCGACGGTCGTCTCTCGCAGGGTCCGTCGACGGCCACGAACGTTCCCGGGAGCAACACCGGGTACACCACCTTCATGGAGATCGCCCGGCGCCAGGGGAAGGCCACCGGCGATGTCTCCACGGCAGAGATCACCGACGCCACCCCGGCCGGCCCCAGCTCGCACGTCTCGCAGCGTGCCTGTCAGGGCCCCGCCGACACCCGCGCCATCTGCCCGACCGAGACGAAGGCCGCGGGCGGTCTGGGCTCGATCGCCGAGCAGCAGGTCCACCTCGGTCGGCCGGAAATACCTGGGATCGATGACCACCAGCTCCTCGCCGTTGATCGCATCGACACCTTTCTCATCAACACCCTTGCCGCGCCATTCGATGCGGCGCCCGACC
>CALMEC010000025.1 GCA_937862675.1 uncultured Actinomycetes bacterium | reverse complement strand
CACCGGTCAGACGATCAGCATCAGCGGCGGCTTCAGTATGGTCTAACGGATAGTTGAGGGGGAGATATGCTCCAGACGGATCTCATCGCATCGATTCCGGCGCTTCTTAACCGTCATGCGCAAGCGCGTGGCTCGAAGGTTGCGTTTCGCGACTCTTCGGCGGCTGTCACCTACGGCGAACTTGCGGCACGTACCGCAAATCTTGCCGGCCATCTTGCCGAGGATGCGCTCGACCTCGAGCTCGCCCTTGGCGCGGGGTAGGTCGACCGGGGCCTTCAGCAGCTTGCCGGCCGGCACGTCCTTGGTCACGAGGGCGCCGGCCGCGATGAAGGCCTCTTCGCCGATCTCGATTCCGGGAAGCAGGATGCAGGCACCGCCGACGCGGGCCCCGCGACGGATGGTCGGGCCCTTCACGAAGTCGTGCCGCGCCTCGGTCCGCCCCATGAAGTTGTCGTTGGTCGTCGCGACACACGGCGCGATGAACACGTTGTCCTCGAGGAGCGAGTACGCCGTGATGTACACGTTCGCCTGGATCTTGGTGTTGTCGCCGATGGACGTGTCGTTCTCGACGAGGCTGCCGCGTCCGACGATGACGTTGTCGCCGATGGTCACCCGCTCACGGATGGCCGTCTGGTCGCCGATGACGCAGTCGTCGCCGATGACCGACCCGGCGAAGATCACCGCGCCGGCGCAGATGGCCGTTCCTGACCCGATCTTGAGCGGGGCGGCCGGTTCGCGCTTGGCGGTGGATTTCTTGCCCAGGCGGGGCTGCTTGCCCAGCACTACATTGTCCTGGATGACCACCCCGTCGCCGATGACGGTGCCCGCATGGATCACGACGTTGGCGCCGATCTCGACGTCCTCACCCAGGACGACGCCGTCGCCGGCGACCAGATTCTCGCGGCTCACGCTGCGCCACCTCCCAGAGTGACGGGACGACCGGAGTCGGCGAGCGACTCGGTCATGGCCTGAAGCACCTCGACGACGGCGAGCCCGGCGGCCGCATCGGACCGGGGCGTCGCGCCCGTCGCGACACAGTCCACGAAGTGCTCGCACACCAGGCGGAGCGGCTCGGTGCCGGCGATCTTCGGGATGTGGATGTCCCCGGAGCGGACCTGGATGTACTCGCCGTACTCCGAGGTCGGGGGGACGGGGCCCTTGTCGTAGATCGTGACCTTGCGGTCGGTCTCCATGTCGTCGAAGACCACCATGCGCTCGGAGCCGATCACCGTCATCTTGCGCATCTTGTGCGGGTCGAGCCAGGACAGGTGAAGGTGCCCGGTGACGCCGGACGGGAAGCGGAGGTGGCCGAAGACGACGTCCTCGACACCCGGCTGCAGGTAGGAGCTCCCCCAGGCGGCGACCTCGGTGGGGCGCTCTCCGGCGAACCACAGCATCACGCTGATGTCGTGCGGTCCGAGGCTCCACAGTGCGTTCTCGTCCGGGCGGACGATGCCGAGGTTCTGCCGGTTCCCGTACATGTAGTAGACGTCCGAGCCCAGCCCGCCGGTGTCGATGAGGTCCTTCACCCGGGCCAGGCCGGGGTGGTAGACGAGCAGGTGGTCCACCATCGCGATCCGGTCACGCTCGGCGGCCAGATCGGTGATGCGGCGCGCGCCCTCGACGGTCAGCGCGAGCGGCTTCTCCACGAAGACGTGCTTGCCGGCTTCGAGCGCGAGGCACGCCAGGTCGGCGTGGGTGGGGACCGACGTGGCGATCACGACGGCGTCGAGCGTGTCGTCTCGAAGCAGGTCACCGAGATCCGTGGTGAAGGTGGCCGACGGGAAGCCGGGACGGTGGCGGTCGAGGACGGCTTCGTCCAGGTCGCAGCAGTAGGCCAGTTCGCAGCCCGGGAGCCGGTCGAAGTTGCGGGCCAGGTTGGGCCCCCAGTAGTTGAGTCCGACGACCCCCAGCCGGACGGTGCTCACAGTGTCCAGACCTTCCCCTCGCGTTGCGGGACGACGTTGCGGAAGTCCACGACGAGCGGCGCGTTGTCGGCGACGAAGTCCCAGTCGATGGACGTGTGCGGCGTCACCACGGCCACGGCGTCGACGGCCGCCAGGTTCTCCGCGGTCAGCTCGACGCTCCTCATGCCCTTCTTCAGCAGGGCCGGGATGTGCGGGTCGTGGTACGAGACCTCCGCGCCCTCACCCGCGAGGAGGTCGATGACCTTGAGCGACGGGCTCTCCCGCATGTCGTTGACGTCGGCCTTGTAGGCCACGCCGATCACCAGCACGCGGCTCCCGTTGAGCGGCTTGCGCTGCGTGTTGAGCGCGCGGGACAGCTTGTTGACGCAGAAGGACGGCATCTGCGAGTTGATCTTCCCCGCCAGCTCGATGAACTCCGTGTGGAACTCGAACTCGCGGGCCTTCCATGTGAGATAGAAGGGGTCGATCGGGATGCAGTGACCTCCGAGGCCCGGGCCGGGCTGGAAGGCCATGAAGCCGAACGGCTTGGTGGACGCGGCGTCGATGACCTCCCAGACGTCGATGCCCATGCGGTCGCACAGCATCGCCATCTCGTTGACCAGCGCGATGTTGACGCTCCGGAAGATGTTCTCCAGGAGCTTCGTCATCTCCGCGATCTCGGGGGTCGCGACGGGGACGACGGTCTGGGCGAACAGGCCGTAGAGCTCCTGCGCGCGCTTGGAGCACTCATCGGTGAGGCCGCCGACGACCTTCGGGGTGGTGCGGGTGGTCCAGTCGGTGCGGCCCGGGTCCACGCGCTCGGGCGAGAAGGCCAGGTGGAAGTCGCGCCCGGCGCGCAGCCCCGAGCGCTCGAGGACCGGCGCGACCTCCTCGCGGGTCGTCCCCGGGTACGTGGTGCT
>CALMEC010000024.1 GCA_937862675.1 uncultured Actinomycetes bacterium | reverse complement strand
CGCCGCTTCAGCGCAGCGGATTTTCGCCGCCACCGCCGCGAGAAACACGGCGTCGTTCCACGAGTCGGCGTGGATCAGCGTATCAGCGGCCGAGCCCGATGCCGCCTGCGGCCCCGCGGCTTCACCGGCAAGCCGCGCCAGATTGTGCTCAAAGAGCGCGGAGATGCGGTTATCGCGTGCGCGGACGAGGCGCGTTTGCGCGTCGGTGACCTCGATGGAGTTGGTGACCACGGTGACCTTCTTATCCAGGATCTGCCGGGCGATCTCCTGGCAGGTCGTGACATCCGCACCCGTGCAGCGCACCCACTGTGCCGCGATGGTGGGACTGCCGGTCCACACGCCCGGGGTCGCCGTCAGCTGGCTGCCGACGGTCGTGCTGCCCGTGACCTTGGGAGCCGTGGTGAGGCCGACGGGGACCGGAACGATCGTCACGGGGAGGGAACGAGCGACGAACTGGCTGTTCTGCTCGGTCTCCGCGTAGCGGATCGTGGCGGCGACATCGCCGACCTGGACGACGTAGCTGGTCCCGTTGGGATTGCCGCCGGCCGGGGTGATGGCCTGGCAGGCCTCGCCCGTGGTGTCACACCGGAGCCACTGGCCCGTCGAGGTGACGGTCCCGCCCCAGACCGCGGGCGTGGCCGTGAGAGTGCTGCCCGGCTGCGGGGTTCCGACGAGCGTCGGCACGGTCACGTTCGGGACGACGAGCTGGGCCGTCTGGGCGATGGCGCGCGTCCAGAGTCCCGTCTCGCGGTACCGGATCGACTGACCGAGGTCGGCGGCACCCACCTGGTAGGTGAGGGCCGTCGCGCCGGCGATCGGGGCGCAATTGGCTCCCTGCGCGTCGCAGCGGACCCATGCCGAGCCCGCGGAGCGGCCACTTCCCCACCTACCGGCCGTCGCAGTCAGCGTCTGACCGATGACCGGGGAGCCGCTGACCGTCGGAGCGGTGAGCGGGGTGACGTCGAGCGTCGTGGTCCCGCTGACCGTCGTCCAGCCGGACCGGGCGTCGGAGTCGACGTCGCCGACGGTGGTCCCGGTGACCGGCACATCGACCGAGCCGGAGGTGGTGATTGTGACCTTGCCGTTCTCGATGTAGGCCGTGACGCTGTTCTTCGCGGCGGCCCACGCGATCTGCTGCTTCAGCGCGAGGCCGGCCGCGCTCTCCCTCGGGTTGGTGATGGGCGCCACGGACCGGTTGAAGTACGTGTCGTACTCACCGAACAGATCGTCCAGCACACCCTGGCCGTCCGTGCCGAACAGGATTCCCTTGCCGCCGTTCTGGGCGGTGATCAGGTTCGGCTGGTGCATGTAGTGGGGCCGAGGATCGTTGCCGGCGAGATGCCCGAACATGATCCCCGACTCGCTCGCGACGTAGTCCGCCCACGTCGCGGGCGTCGTCCGGCAGGTGGTGGTGGCGGTGTTGACACAGTTGCCGTTCGCCGGATCGACGTTCTTGTCGAGGTACACCCAGTTGTACTCGTTGAGCTGGTCTTCCCGGGTGTAGACGTTGTAGTAGACGTTGGAGGGGTGGCGGGGCACCGTCGTCGCCGAGCCGATGACACGCTGGGCGGCGCCGAAGGGCGACGATGCGTCGTCGCCGGTCCACTTGATGCCGTTCTGCGTGAGCGCGGCCGGCATGTTCGGGTTCATCGCCGCACCGACGGTTCCGTCGGGGAAGGTGAAGTCCTTGTAGGAACCGAGTCCGCTGTGCTCGCCGGTGACGAGCTCGTCAGCCTCGATCGGGATGCCGTGCTGCTGGGCGAACGTAATGTTGTTCCCGATCTGCGCGTTGAGCGTCATGTCGGGGTCCGGGTTCGGGCCCGCGGGGACGTTCAGCGGAAGGGCGTCCAGCTTCTCGTGCGACCAGGTGTGGTTGATCCACCGGAACTGATCGCGGACCTCGGGGACGAGGAGTCCCTTCGCCGGGTCGTCGGCGAGCGGGTCGGCGACACCGGTGGGCTCACCGCTGACGAAGTCGCGTCGGTAGCCCCAGCCGTTGAAGGCGAAGTCGAACTTGATTCCGTGCGCGTTCTGCCAGGCGATGGCGGCCGCCGTGTCGTCCGTGTTCATCCGGACCATCTTCACGTTGGCGTCGTTCACACCCGGCGGGCACGTGGCCTCCGCATCGTTGCCGGGGGTGCAGTGGAGCGTGGTGCTCCACATGGTGTTCGGCAGGAAGACGTCATCGATGTGGGCGGAGAAGTAGGTCCGCGCCGAGCCCAGGTGCACGCCCCGGGTGGCCCACCGCAGCATGCCCCGGCGAAGGAGCTGGCTGTACTTCTCGGCGGTGGTGCTGGGGACGTTGCTCACCATCTCTTTGACCTGGGGCGTGGGATCGGGGTAGAGGCCGAGGTACGGGCTGCCGTTCGAGCCGGTGACGATGGTCTGGTACCCCGTCTGCGCCGTGACCTGGAAGCCGTACTCCGCCGGGATCGGAACCGGTCCCTTGAGCTCCGGGAAGAGCGTCTTCCCGAAGGCGGTGAGGTTTCCGGTCTGCGCCGCCTGGGTGCCCCAGGTGTTCTCGACCGCGTTGATGCCGTGGACGTTCCAGGACGAGCCCAGCCCGTCCGTGATCTGCCGGATGCCGAAGCTCTTCTCGTAGTCGGAGAGCGCCGTCCGTTCCGTGGCGTCCAGGTAGGGAGACCCCGCCGTGGGGTAGTCGGGGTCCGTCATGTTCCCCGTCGTCACGACGACCGCCTGGTACTTGGCGTGGGTGCCGTCGGCCAGGGTCGACGCCGTCAGGGACTGCGACGCCGCGTTGAACGTGGCGTAGGGGATGCCCTCCTGATCCAGCGTGTCTCGCCAGGACTCGTACATCGAGTCCGACGTTGAGTGCGTCATCAGCAGAACCTTCAGGTCGGTCTTCTGACCCTCCTGGGAGTCCGCCGCCCGGAGCAATGCCGGGGCGAGGGCCGCGAACAACGCGGCGATGACAACCGTCGCCACACCCAATCGGGTGCGGAGCGGTTTGACGAGCGAGGATCTCATAAGCGGGGACCTTGACCTTCCTGGTGCTGATGGACTAGCGAGCCGGAGCACACGGATACGGCGCCGGCAGACGACGGAGATTGATGTCGGAGACGAAGGGGCGGGCGCCGACGGCGCATGCACGGGCCCTGGCGCGGACGGCCAGCGGGGCCGTGGCCGTCGCCGTGTAGTCGGCGGTGGTGACGAGCTTCTTCCGCGCCCTCATCCACCGGATGGCGCGGATGGCATCCGCGCCGTCGGACGACGGGACGGCTGCGTACCGCTCGTCGTCGAAGTCGTAGGTGGCCGTGACGTCCTCACGGTTCCAGCCGTCGATGTACGGGGCGAGCCGGCGCACGTATGCGTCGCCGTTCTGCACGATGACGACGCCGTGCCGTGCGCGGACACGGGCACTGACGGCGCGGACGAGCGCGGTCATGCCGGCCGTCTGCGCGGGATGCGACTCGACCATGTCGATGTTGTCGAGGAAGACCCCGTCGAACCCCTTGGCCATGACCGGACCGACCATCGACCGCAGGACGAGCGAGCGGTACCCGGCGTCGGCGACGTCGGCATACCACTCGTTCCAGTCGCCCCAGTGGTCGAGCCGGTAGGGGGCGGCGGCACGCGTCCAGGGCCGGCCCTCCTCGATGGTGCCGACGGACATGTAGGCGACCACGCGCACCCCCCGCCTGTGCAGCGCGACGACGTTCGCCTTCGGCGTGTCGACACCGTCCACCACGACCATGTCGTAGCGAGCGAGCGAGGAGACCGGTGCCACCGCCCCGATGGAGAACGCCCAGGTCCTCGTCGTGACGAGCGGAGCCGATCGCGGGACGGGGTGCGACACCGCCTGCGCCGCGGCGACACCCGACAGGGACAGGGTACCGGCGACGGCGACGGCGGCGGCCCTCATCGCACGGCCTCCCGGGAGAGCGCCGTGATCATGGAGGTCCACGGGTTGGGCATGTGCCCGGTGGACGCGAACACGTAGGACGCGCCCGACGCGGCTGCCCTCAGCACGGCCGCGTCGACGTCCTCCGGCGCGACCCCGTGGACGAGGTGCCAGTGCTCGGCGGATCCGACCGCCGGACGGGGGAGGTCCATGGCGACGTAGTCGTCGTACGTCCCCTCGAACGTGACGACCTGATCCGCGGCGTCGAAGGCCACCGAGGGCATGACCGGCTGCCCCGGGTTGAGGGCGACGGCACATCCCCGGGGACGGAACTCATCGGCGACACGGAGTGACGGACCGAGGTCGTCGAGGGTGGAGGGCACCTGGTCGAAGAAGACACCGTCCACGCCGAGGCGGTCGTGGTACGCGGCGACATCGCCCCGGATGTCACGGGTGGCGCGCCGCCCGTAGGACACGGTGAGGTAGCCGTAGACCCGCACGCCCAGGTCACGGAGCTCGCGCACCGCATCGCCATAGTGCGACGCCATGTCGCGGGAGGGTCCCGAGTCCGGGTTCACCACGACGATCGAGCCCGGGTCGAGACGCCCGAGGACGGCCCACTCGTCCGGGTGGAAGACCGGCGACACGTAGGCGGGAATCCCCAGGGACACCGGGGCCGCCGGGGCTGCGCCGTCCACATCCCGTGGGGGGCCGGAGGGATTCATCGCGTCGTCGTCACCTGTCGGCTGGCACGCGCGCCGAGCCAGACCATGAGGACCGACACCACCACTGCCACGGCGAGGAACGCCATGGAGTGGCCGCCCAGCAGCGCGAACCCGGCGAGTCCGGCGAGGGCCACGACCACCAGACGGAGGGCGCCCTGCGAGTTGACCACCAGGAGGGATCCGAACATGCCTCCCCCGAGGAAGAGGTAACCGGCGATCACGGCCAGGGTGTCCCTGTCCGGTGTCGCGAGCAGCGAGCCCACGCCCAGCACGAGTCCGGTCAGGACGACGAGGACGACCAGGTACGCCGACAGGGCGCGGACGAAGCGCCGGAAGGCGCGGCGCGAGTAGAGGTGCGGCTGGTGTGCCTTCTGCAGGTCCTCACGATTGGCGATGCGCATCTCGACGAACCGCCGCTCCGCGAACCCCATGCTCAGGGTGACCGGCAGGGCCGCGGCACCGAGCCACATGGTGACGTGGGTGTCGTCGATGAGACGGGCGATGATCGGCGAGGCGATGAGGAGGCCCAGCAGGCAGCCGTAGACGGCCATGACGAGGCTGCGTCCCACGTCCTGGCGGTGGAGGCCGGCCCAGCGGCTGCCCCGCGTTGCCCGGAATGCTGCCGCCGCCGCCGCGGCCGCAGCCGCGACGACGACGAGCGCCGCCGCGCGTTGCGGGGTGGGGAGTGCCATGAGAAGGCCGACGATGACCGTGGCCGGCACGAGGACGAGGGCGAGTTCCTTGTCCCGGTCCAACGTGAGCAGCACGATGGCCGACAGCAGATAGACCAGCTGGGCGGACGCCGCGATGATGATGGCGTCGTTCTGCCCGGCGAACCGCGCGCCCGCCGCGGCGCCCACCGTCGCGGACACGCCCATCACGAGCGAGAAGCGCAGCACGGCGGCCATCGCGGGCCGGCCGACCCGGGTGGCCTGGAGATGGGCGAGCGAGGACACGCCCTGGCTGGCGATCCACCCGAGGAGCGTCACGGCCACGAAGACCACGGCCGCCGAATGGATGTCCACCAGCCGCGCGAGCGGGAAGAAGAGGAGCCCGGGAAGGGCGAACAGGACACCGCGGAGGATCCGGCGTCGTCCCAGCGGGTCGTATTCGTACTTGACCCGCCGCCGCTGCGGATGGAGCGGGGAACGACGGTAGATCTCCTCCGCCAGGGCGAACACGTCGTCGCATCCGTACTGGCTGCGGGCGGTGGCGTCGTTGATGCCCCGCGCCTCGATCGCGGAGGCGATCTCGTAGGCGTCGACGGCCGTCGTGGTGACCGAGCCCAGCGCCCGTCCCAGGGCGTTGACGGGATCGCCGGCGCGGCGCTCGTCGTCACCGACGGCACGGGGACCGAAGTCGCCGTCGATGACGACGGGCCCGTCCACCCGACCGGCGGAATCGGGTGCGATCGTGCTCACGCCGCGGACCTGGCCGGTTGCAGCTCCCGCTCACGCACGAGACGCTCGACCGGGGCGGGGGCATGAGCTCCGCCGGACAGGTAGCGACCGTAGACCTCGCGGTAGATGGCGAGGAAGCCGTCGAGGGTGAACTCGGAGAGGGCACGCGTGCGAGCGCGCCGGGAGGCCGTCCGGCGGAACTCGGAGTCGGTGAGGACGCGGATGCAGGCCTGTCCCATCGCGTGCGGATCACGCGGGGGGACCACGAGTCCGGCGTCGCCGATGGCCTCTCCCACGCCGCCCACGTCCGTGCCGATGGGCACGCGACCGCACGCCATGCTCTCGATGACCGTGTACGGGAAGGCCTCCGACAACGACGACAGCGCCACGGCGTGACCGGTGGCGTACGCCGACGCGACGTCGTTGGTGGGTCCTTCGAACGTGATGACGTCGTCCAGGTGCAGACGGTGCACCAGGGCATGGCAGCGCTGCGCATATGCCTCGTTGCCGGCGGGCACCGGGCCGAAGAGGCGGAGACGCGCTTCCGGGATGGCCGCGTGGACGTCCGCGAACCCGGCGATGAGCGTCTCGACGTCCTTCAGCGGGTCGATACGACCGACCCAGGTGATGGTGGGCACGTCGGGCTCGGATCCCGCCTCCGGGAACCGGTCGGGGTCGATGCCGTTGTAGATGGTCTGGATGGCGTCCGGGTCGGCGCCCAGGCGGACCTCCCACCGGCGGTTGAACGCGCAGACCGGCGCGATGAGGTCGGCCTCCTCGTAGCCCGCGAGCACGAGCAGCCGCATGAACCGCAGGACGAAGTCGCGCACCGGGAACGTGTCGTTGGCGGCGTCGGCCGCAAGGTAGCGCTCGCGCATGTAGACGCCGTGCTCACTGAGGACGTACGGGGTCCCGTAGGTCCACTTCGCGGCGAGCGCCTGCAGCACCGGGAGACCGTCGCAGACGCAATGGATCAGGTCGGCCTGTGCCGGCGGCGCCCAGAGCGCGCGCAGGAAGTGGTCGAGGAGGTCGGTCGACAGGAGCGCGTCGGACAGGGAGTGCTCACGGATGAAGCGCTCGCGACGGACGTCCGGGCGCGGACGGGACATGATCTCGTGCACCGTCTGGACGGCGGCCTCGGAGCGGAGGATCGATCCGACGTCGTAGACGACCGACATCGTCTGGAGGTCGCGCAGGGCGGCCAGGAACTCGTGGACACCGACCTGCGTGTCCTGGATGTACACGGATTCGATGACCCGCCGGTGAAGTGTGAAGAGCTCGCGCCGCCGAGGGCCGCGCGCCCGTCGCTTCGTCGTGGACGGGACCCCCCACACCGGGATCGGCCGGATGGCCGACACGTTGGGCGGCAACGGGACCACGGGGTCCTCGCGTCCGGTGCCGCAGATGGCGGCGACGGCGAAGTCGACCTCCGGGAGCCCCCGGATCAGCTGGTCGCACCACGTGGTGACCCCGCCCTGGGCGAAGGGATATGCGCCCTCGGTCACCATGACCACGTTATGTGTCGGCGTTCGCTTCATCCTCGGAGATCACGGCCTTTTCCCGACGCGACGAGGTTGTCCGCGGCGGTGAGTGATGACGGGTGGTGCATGGATCCAATCCGCGCCGGACGGCACCGGCGCTCTGCGGGATTTCTGTTGAGCGCCTTCGACGAATTGGGTATCGCGGGGTGGCGGTTTCACGACATCCTTGACGGGGACCGACTCGCGTTTCGTGTCGCAAGGAATTACAGCGAAGAACCACCGATCCGCAGTACCCCCAAAGGTCAAGGGCGTTACTGGACGATCAGGTAGGTGAGTGTATGGAATCAGCGTATTTTTTAGTGGTTTTTATATTTTTGAGACGGTCATTAGGTCCCGAACGGGCGATGTCACCCCATACGGAGACGACCACCGCTGCGGTGGTCCCTCCGATGTTTCCGATGACGTCCCCTGGCCTCCATCATCGGACGAAACCTCCAAAAACATAAATGCGTCCGCGAAAACATCCCTGTGTCACGGACGCCTCGTCCTGATCGCCGCGCGACGTGACCCGGCCTCCCCGGCGGGCGGCGCGCCTCACCCAGGCCGGCTGTCCGGCCCCGGTCGATGCCATCCGTCGACGCCTCGCGGCCCACGAGAGGCGGCGGCCCTCCAGGGTGGCGCCGGTCCCGGTCGGCCGGGATCCGTGTGGCGGTGAGCACCATCTGGGAGAATCGCGAACCGACCAAGGAGTGAGCGATGCGCGCGATCTGGAAGGGCTTCATCAGCTTCGGTCTCGTCACGATCCCCGTCGCCATCGGGAACGCACAGCAGCGACGCGACGTCAGCTTCCGCAACCTGTCCCGCCAGTCACTGGTCCCGGTGAAACAGCGGCGCTGGGACCCGGTGCGCGACGTCGAGGTGGGGCCGGACGACCTCATCAAGGGGTACGAGATCTCGAAGGGCCGCTTCGTCACCGTCGAGGACGACGAGCTGACGCGCTTCTCGGCCAAGCAGGAGCGCACCGTCGAGATCCTGGAGTTCGTGGACGCCGGCCAGGTGGACCCCGTCTTCTTCGAGCGCACCTACTGGATCGAGCCACAGGAGCGCGCCGAGCGTCCCTACGTCCTCCTGCTGCGCGCGATGGAGCGGTCCGGGCGTGCGGCCATCGGCCGGTTCGTCCTCTCCACCAAGGAGCACCTGGTGCTCGTGCGTCCGGTCGGCGGCGCGCTCGCCCTGGAGACGCTCCACTACGTCGACGATCTGCGCCTCGACGAGCGCGAGGAGATCGCCGACCGGGTCGCGGGTGTCGAGGTGCGCGACGACGAGCTGACCATGGCCGACCAGCTGATCGGCGCGCTGACGCACGACTTCGACGCGTCCAAGTACACCAATGAGACCCGCGCGGCGCTCCTCGCCTTCCTGGAGGCGAAGGCCGACGGACAGGAGCCGGTCATACCGGAGGACGCCGCCGAGCCCGCTCCCGTCGTGGATCTGATGGCCGCACTTAAGGCCAGCCTGGCCGCCACCCCCGCGAGCACGGACACACCCGGACACAGCGATGAGGACGCGGCGTAGGAGCCGACGACCGGAGCCCTCCCGATCGCCCGAGGCGCGATCGGGAGGGTGAGGGAAGGAGTGGTGCCCCTCCGCGTCGAATACGGCGGGTGGACGTCGATTGCCGCCGCGTCGGCCACACGACGATCACCTCTGTCCCCGGGACATTCGACCGTCCCGCCGGGATCGATTTTGCGTTTTCGTCCCGGACGTGGGATCATCCCCGGTCCGTGGAATTTCAACGTGATGATCGGGTCGAGCGCCGCAGGGCGCGTCGACGGCAGATTCGGCGGCGGCGCATCGGCGCCGTCATCGTCCTGGGAGCGATGATCGGCATCGTCGCCGTCAGCGCGACCAATCTGCTGGGCCCGGACAA
>CALMEC010000023.1 GCA_937862675.1 uncultured Actinomycetes bacterium | reverse complement strand
AGGAGATGCGGGACCGCTGCGGGAATGGGAGGACCCGGAGACGGGGGCGGCGATGATCCACGACCCCCACGCGCAGACCCTCACCGTCATCCTCGGCGTCTCCCACCCCGCATTCGTGCTCCTGGACCCCGGCGAGCAGCAACGCCGCGTCACAGGGTGGGGACGCGTCCTCGCCGCCGCCTGCCGATCAGGACGCATCGCCCGCATCCAAGTCAGTGAACGGACACTGCCGGACTCGGGGACGGGGTTGGCGGAGTGGTGGCGCACCCACGGCACCGACGACGGCTCCTGGGCCGCCACCACCTACGCGGAACTCATCGACCGTGCCGGCCCCGCCGGGGAACGCCACGCGACCACGATCAGCCTCGCCGTGGACATGAAGAACAGCGCCCGGCAGATCAGAACCTCCGGCGGCGGGATACGCGGCGCGGCCGCGGTGCTTCGCCAGGAGATGACCACCCTGACCACGGCGCTGCGTGCGGCGGACTTGGCCAGCACTGGGTGGCTCACCCCTGGCGAGGTCGCCGTCATCCTCCGCTCCGCGTACGATCCCGCCGCCGCACCCGCCCTGGAACGGCACGGGGACCTCGGACGCGATCTCGCCACCGCCGGGCCGGTGGCGGTCACCGAGACCTGGGACCGTCTGCGATCCGACAGTGCCTTCCATGCGGTGCTGTGGATCACCGAATGGCCCCGCTC
The DNA here is from genome assembly GCA_937862675.1 of uncultured Actinomycetes bacterium. Lineage (GTDB taxonomy): Bacteria > Actinomycetota > Thermoleophilia > Miltoncostaeales > Miltoncostaeaceae > CALMEC01. The sequence goes on along the minus strand of CALMEC010000023.1, from coordinate 4,565 downwards.
CCAGGTCTATCCGGGGTTCCTCGCCCCGCTCGTGCTCTCCAGCGGCATCCTGCGCACCCTCGCCCTGCACTACACCCCCGTGCGCGCCGACCAGGCCGCGCGGGACTTGCGGAAGAAGAAGACCGAACTCATCTCCGACGCCGCCCAACGCCGCAAGATCGGGCAGATCGACGACGCCGCCTCGTCGGCAGAACTCGATGACGTACTGCAACAGGAAGCGGACCTGACCGCCGGGCACGGCGTCCTGCGCGTGAGCGGCCTCGTCTCCGTCTCCGCGCCGACCGTGGACGACCTGGAGGCGGCGTTGGCCGCGGTTGAGCAGGCCGCGATCCAAGCCTCCTGCGAGACCCGCCGCCTCGTCGGCCAGCAAGCGGCCGCGTTCACCGCCGCCGCGCTGCCGCTGTGCCGGCCCGTCTGACCCAGACCACCATCAACCGTTCCCTTGTGAGGAGCCGATCATGCCAACCTTCGACAACCCCGTGGAGGACGCGATGGAGGCATCCGCCGCGCTGCGTGGCCTCGCCCACGCCACCCGCACCTTCACCGATCCGGCCGAGACCTACCCGGTGCTCGGGGAACTGCTGGCCGGGGTGCGGTCGCTGCGGCAGGTGCTCGACCAGCTCGCCGCCGCCCACATCAGTGCCCGGTCCCGCGCGCACCCCGACGCCGGCAGCCAGCCTGCCGGGGCGACCGCGGCGCTTGCGGCGGCGGATGAGCTGCATCAGGCCGGCACTCTGCTGGACGCGGTGTATGACCGGGTGGATGCGGCGATGTCGCAGTCCGGGCGGATCGCTTGGCACCCCGCACCCGAACCCCTCGACGCCTCCGGCGCCACACGCGCCACGGTCGAGGCGGGCGATCTGCGGTTGATGGTGTGGCCGGACGAACCATTGGGCGAGCACCAGCGCTACGCCTACCGCATCGAGCACCCGGCCACCGGGCAGTCGGTCGAGGGACGGGATTTGTTCACCGGTGTAGGCGCGTCGGTCTCACCAGGGCGGGCGCTCCGGGAGCTCGCGGTGTTCCTCTCCGCCGCCGGTGACGCACGCCAGTTCGCGATCGACCATCCCGTCCAGCACACCGACAACGATGGGGCATTCCCCGAGTGGGTGGCCGATGCCGCACGTCAGCACCCCGACGCCCTGACCGAGCTGATCGACCACGACCCGGACATCGCAGAGCAGGCGAGCAGGCGGTGGGTCAGTGTCGTGTTCCTCCAAGGCGAGGAAGCCGATCAGGTGCTCGACATCATCGAACGGGACGGCACGGATGCGGCGATCGAGCACCTGGCGCAGTGGGACTTCGGGGAGGAGACGACCCAGGCCGCGCTCGAGAACGGGTACGTCTACGACCAGCCCCCGACCAGCGTCCTCGACCGCACCGCCACCGGGGATGTCTATACCCTCACTTACAGTCCCTTCCTCGGCCACGTCTCCCTGCTGCGCACCCACGACGCAGTGCCTGACGCGGCGCTCCTGGACATCGACACACCCGCGCCCGCTCCCGCTCCGGCACGGCGGACGGTAGAGCGGGCACCGGTGCGGGCGGGGCGTTCGGAGGCGACGGATTGGTTCGCCCGCAGGCCGGGCGCATCCGCATCGTCGAGTCGGGGGCTGGCGCTGTGACCGGGAACGATGAGGGGCGCCTGCACACCGCGGTGCTGGTCGGCCCGAAAGGTGAGCGCCGCCGGCACCGAAAGGCCCGTCAGAAGGCCGCCACCCGGATCGAGACCACCGCACGCGACGCGAAGAAAGCGGAGGCCAAGGGGCGCTGGGAGGCTGAGCAGACCGAACGTCGGGCGACGAGCTATCTGCCGGCTGCGGGTGAGCCCGGCCCGACTGCGCTGCGCACCCCTGGCAGGCTTCGGCTTCCCAAGCACCAGGACACGTCCGCGACGCTGGCGGGTCAGTATCCGTTCCTCGCCGAAGGTGGCCTCGGCTCTGCCGGGGTGTTCGTCGGCCAGGACCTGTACTCCGGCGGGAGCTTTGTCTACGACCCGTGGGTGCTCTACCAGCGCGGCCTCATCACCGCCCCCAACGTCGTGCTGGCCGGGATCGTCGGCTCCGGCAAGTCCTCTCTGGCGAAGTCCCTTTACACCCGCTCTCTCCCGTTCGGCCGGCGCGTCTACGTGCCCGGCGACCCCAAGGGCGAGCACACCGCCGTTGCGGAGGCGGTTGGCGGGAAGGCGATCGTTCTGGGGCATGGTCTGTCGAATCGGCTCAACCCGCTCGATGAGGGCCACCGGCCCTCCACCGTCAGCGATGCGGAGTGGGCGATGCAGGTCGCCTCTCGCCGCCGCGACCTTATCGGCGCTCTGGCGGAGACGGTGCTGGATCGGGTGTTGTCGCCGTTGGAGCACACCGCGATCGACCTCGCCCTCCGCGATGCTGTGAGGAGCGCGGAGGTGCCGATCCTGCCGACGGTCGTCGACCGCATCCTGGCCCCCAACCCCGCCGATGACGAAGACGGCCGATTGGCTGAGGACGGCCGCCTGGTCGGCCACGCGCTGCGCCGCCTCGTCGCCGGCGACCTCCAGGGGCTCTTCGACGGTCCCTCGACGGTAAGGTTCGACCCGTCCCTGCCGATGGTGTCGCTGGACCTGTCCCGCGTCGCCGAGAACAGCACCTTGATCTCCGTGCTGATGACGTGCTCGTCCGCGTGGATGGAGTCGGCGCTGTCGGACCCGAACGGCGGGCAGCGGTGGGTGATCTACGACGAAGCCTGGCGCCTCATGCAATACCCCGCCCTGCTGCGCCGCATGGATGCCCAATGGAGGCTGGCCAGGCACTACGGGATCGCGAACATGCTCATCTTCCACAAGCTCACCGACCTGGACAACGTCGGCGATCAAGGGTCCGCGATGCGAGCCCTCGCCTCGTCGTTGCTGGCGAATGCGGAGACCCGGATCATCTACCGACAAGAACCCGACCAGCTCGGGGCGACCGCCCACGCACTCGGCCTGACCGGCACCGAACAGAAACTTCTGCCAGGCCTGGGCACCGGGCAAGGACTCTGGCGGATCAAAGAACGATCCTTCATTTGCCAGCACCAGCTCCACCCCGCCGAATACTCCCTGTTCGATACGAGCCAGCGCGCCGCTGGTCTGGCCCAGAAGCTCACCCAGGATGACGGTTCGTCGCCCTCGCTGACGCTTCCCGAGGGCGGGGATCCCCGATGAGCCGTCCCCGCTACAAGCGCGCCCTCGCAGAACCCGAGCACCGAGACGAGCCCGTACCGGTGGTGCTTCCGCATGTCTCCATGAGCACCGCGGCGGACGGCACGATGACGGTCACCGTCGATGGTGCCCCGTACGAGCCGGAGCCGTTCGCGCCGCCGTGGCGACGCGAGGACTTCGCCCGCGTCCTCGACCAGCTCACCGACCGGCATCGTTCCCCGCTGCGGGTCGAGGTCCGTGAGGCGGACGGCACGGTGTTCACCGACATCATCACCCCCGGCACGCGCCGCCGCTTCAGTTCGGCACCGGAAGCGGCGCAGCCGGCGGGGGCCGTGCCCGAGCTGGCGGTGCTTCATGGGGAAGGGTTCGTGCCCGGCGAAGACGTGGCCGTTGCCGTGGTGCTGACGCATTCCGATGCCGCCCCGGATGGCACCACCCACGGTCTCCTCGCCGCGGACCAGCTCGCTGCGAGTCCGACCCGCGAAGTGATCCTGCTGGGCCGAGTCTCCGGCACCCTGACGATCGGGCACCCGCAATGAGCACTCCGCGTCCTGCCGCCTCGCTCGGGGACGAGCTGAGCAACCTCGGCATCGGCCTCCTCATCGTCGCTGCCGTCCTCGCCGGGATTCTCCGTGGCGCCGGCTCTGTCGCCGCCTGGATCACCGGCACAGAGCAGCCGGCCGGCGGCGTGGAGGCCGGGCTCAGCGTGCTGCTGAATCCCGGCGACCCCGCTACCGCGCTGGGTGCACCGTCCCTGAACGTGGCGGCGTACTGGATCACCGCCGCCGTGCTGATGTTCATCGCGGGCGGGCTCGGCTGGTGGGTATGGCGGCTGATGCGGGACCACGGCAGTCAGGTGAAGGCCGACCCCTACCGGATTCCCGGGATCGCCACTCGCACGGAAGTCGCCCGCGCCGCGTCGGAAACAGCATTGCTGCGCCGCGCGGCGCACCTGCGACCCTCCCTCGACAGGCCTCGCCCCGAGCAGGTCGGCTACCGGATCGGGACTCCACGTGGCAAGGGTGTGTGGGCGTCCGTGGAAGACTCGATCCTGCTGATCGGGCCGCCCCGCTCCGGCAAAGGCGCGCACATCGTGATCAACGCGATCTTGGACGCGCCCGGCGCGGTCGTCACCACCAGCACCCGTCCCGATAACCTCACCGCGACCCTCCGCGCCCGCGAACGCCAGGGTGGCCCGGTCGCGGTGTTCGATCCTCAGCACCTGGCCGAAGGCGTCCCCGCCGGGCTGCGGTGGTCGCCTATCAGGGGATGTGAGGACCCGCTGACGGCGATGATCCGCGCCACCGGGCTCGCCGCTGGCACCGGCCTGTCCGCCGGAGGGGTGGAGGGCGGCGGCTTCTGGGAGGGCAAGACCCGTACCGCGCTCCAA
>CALMEC010000022.1 GCA_937862675.1 uncultured Actinomycetes bacterium | reverse complement strand
ACGACGGAGGGCGGCGGCGGCGCGCGCGGCCCGATACGAACTGCTTGAAGGTGAAGGGCGGGGGATCCGTGGGGCCGGGCACGGGGTAGACGGCCGACGCCGGCCGGCGGGACCGTCCCCACGCCACGAGCAGCACGGCGCAGACCGGGATCAGAAGCAGGGCCCACAGCCAGTGGGGGGATTTCCAGGTCATGGGAACCTCGATCCGAACCGCCATGTCGCGACCCCGGCGAGGAGAAGGAGGAGCACTCCGATCCCGGCCGGTATGGACGTGACCTCGTCTTTGACCTTCACGGTGCCGATGACAGAGCCCATGTGCTCGTAGACGGAGCTGAGCCCCTTCGCGTCGGTGGCCTCGTAGGTGGAGGACCCGGTTGCATCGGCGATCGCCTTGAGGGCCTCGGGGTTGGGCGGGACGCGACGGCCGTTGGGGAGCATGCCGTCCTGCGTCCCGAGAGCGACGGTGGCGATGGGGACGCCGAGCTCGTTGGCGGCCTCCACGGCCGACTGCGTCGATCGTCCGGTCGTGTTGTCACCGTCCGACAGCAGCAGGATCCGTGCGCCGTCCAGCTTCCCGTCGCGGTTGGGCTGCGTGGACTGCATCGCCTCCAATGAGGCGAAGATGGCCTCGCCGATGGCCGTGGCCCCCTCCGGTTGCAGCGTCTCGACGGCGGACCGGAAGGCGGCGCGATCGGTGGTGGGGGGCAGGAGCGTGGTGGCCGAGCCGGAAAAGCTGACCAGGCCGATGCGGTACTGGCGGGGCACCTTCTCCGCGAACTTCAGCGCCGCGTCCTGGGCCGCGCGCAGGCGGTAGGGCTGGACGTCGTCGGCGGCCATGGAGCCGGACACGTCGATGGCCAGCATGATGGTCGCCTGCTCCCGTGGCACCGCGCGGTCGGCCTGGGGGCGTGCGGCGGCCACGATGAAAGCGGCCAGGGACGCGAACGCCAATGTCACCGGGATGTATGTCCGCAGACGCGGCCCCTGTGCGGACGCGACGAGGACGTCCACGTCCGAGAACGGGATCGCGTTGCGCGCGGTGCGTCGCCGGTACAGGACGTAGCCCGCCACGATCGCCGGGATGGCGAGCAGCGCGAGGAGCATGAGGGGCCAGCGGAAGTCCATTCAGTGTCCCGTGCCAGAGTTTCGTGTGCGGTTGCCGAGCGGATCTCCCGAGAGGCGAGGACGCAGATCCGCCGGGATGCAGCCGGGAACCGCCGCGTCGTTTCTGGTGCGGGGCATTACAGCGCCCTCCGGGTGGGCGAGGGACGGCGGAGTGCGACGGTGAGCGGCAGCACCCAGTCGGTGTCGGTGGACGCCACCAGGTGCCGGCCTCCGACACGCCGGAACAGGTCGCGCCGTTCGCGGTCGCGCTCCTGGGACACCTGCCGGAACCGCTCCTGGAAGCGGGGATCGGCGGTGTCCACCATCACCCGGCGTCCGGATTCGACATCGCGCAGGGTGATCGGGCCCATGACGGGCAGGTCGCGTTCACGCGGGTCGCGCAGCTCGATGAGCAGGAGCTCGTGCCGGCGGCCCAGGGCGCCCAGCACCTGTTCCAGGCCCTCCTGCATGGGGAAGTCGGAGACGATGGCGACGAGGCCCCGGTGCCGCAGCACCCGCCCCATGCCGGTGATGGCGTCGACGAGGCTCATCCGCTGGCCGGTCTCCACGGTTGGGACCTGGTTCATGAGGGCGAGCGACGCAACCAGGCCGCGCCGGTCGCCGCGCGGCGGGAGGATGGCGTCCAGCTTCCCCGTGCCCGACACGGCGACGCCCAGGCGGTCACCGCGGCGGCGCAGCACGACACCCAGGCCGGCCAGCACCTCGGCGGCCAGGTCGCGCTTGGTGGTGCGCACCGTGCCGAAGGCCATCGAGGGCGAGACGTCGACGAGGGCCCAGGCCGTGAGGACGGGCTCGAGCTCGGGGACCCGCACCATCGGTTCGCCGCTGCGTGCCGTGAGCGGCCAGTCGAGCCACCGGACGTCGTCGCCCGGGGCGTACGGACGCGTGATGGCGTGCTCGCTCCCCGGCCCGGGACGCCGGCCGCGGCGCTCCCCCTGGAGGAGCCCGTCCAGCCTCCGCCCGATGCGGAGCTCGACCCGTCGGAGGACGGCGTCAGGCGACGGAGCGACCGGTTCCAAGTTCCACCTGGGGCTGGGGGATGGCTTCGAGGATCGCCTCGAGGACCTGGTCGGGCTTCACGTCGGCCGCGAGGGCCTCGTAGCTGAGGATCACGCGGTGACGCAGGCAGTCGAGGTACAGGTTGTGGACGTCCTCCGGGAGGATGTAGTTGCGTCCGCGCATGACGGCGAGGGCCTTGGCGCCCCGGATCATCGAGATGGACGCACGCGGGGAGCCCCCGAGGTCGAGGTAGGGCGCGAGGTGGCCGAGCCCCTCGGATCCCGGTGAGCGCGTGGCCGTGACGAGATGGACGGCGTACGCGCGCACGCGGTGGTCGACGAAGACGCTGTCGGCCATCTCCTGCAGCGCGATGAGGTCGTCGGGGGTGAGGAGCTGTCGTACCTCCGGCGGCGACGAGGCCATGCGCCGGACGATCTCCTCCTCGTCCTCCCTGCTGGGGTAGTCGACGATGAGCTTCATGGCGAAGCGGTCGAGCTGCGCCTCCGGCAGCGCGTAGACGCCCTCGCTCTCGACGGGGTTCTGGGTGGCCAGCACGAAGAACGGCTTGGGCACCGGATGGGTCTCGCCGGCGATCGAGGCGTGGCCCTCGGCCATGACCTCGAGCAGCGCCGACTGCACCTTGGCGGGGGCGCGGTTGATCTCGTCGGCGAGGACGAAGTTGGCGAACACCGGTCCCAGTCGCGTCCTGAAGTCCCCGGACCGGTCGAGCACCTGTCCGCCCACCACGTCGCTGGGGACGAGGTCCGGGGTGAACTGGATGCGCGCGAAGTCCCCGCCCGCGACCTTGGCGACCGTCTCGAGGGTGAGGGTCTTGGCCAGGCCGGGTACGCCTTCGAGGAGGACGTGGCCCCGGGAGAGCAGCGACACGATGATGCGGTCGAGGAGGCGGTCCTGGCCGACGATGACCCGCCGGAGTTCGTAGAGAACCGTCTCCAGGCGCTCGCGTGTGGACTGTTCCGGCGGCGGCGCCGACGGAGACTGGGATTCGAACATCAGTGTCCTTTCAGGGGGCGGACCACGCGGTCAGCTGATGCGCGCCAGCATGGCGCGGACTCGTGAGGCGGGGACGGCGAAGGCGATGCCGACGTTTCCGTCCACGGGGCTGCGGATGGCGGTGGGGATCCCGACGAGCTTGCCCTCGATGTCGAAGAGGCCGCCGCCGGAGTTACCGGGGTTGACGGGTGCATCGAACTGAATGATCGGCCGTCCGTCGTCCTGGCGATAGGCGCTGACGACGCCGGCGGTCACCGTGTTCTGGAGACCGAAGGGACTGCCGAGCGCGAACGCGGTGGTGCCGCTCTTGGGGGGGCTGCCGGAATCGTCGATAAGGTCGACGCTGGTGCCCGCCGTGGAGAGCGGGCGGAGGATGGCGAGGTCCTCGTCCTGATCCTTCGCGATGACGTGAGCGGTGATGCTCTGACCGCTGGCGGTGATGACCTCCACCGTGTCGGCGGTGCCGACGACGTGGTAGTTGGTCACGATGAGCCCGGAGGAACGGATGACGACGCCGCTGCCCTGGCTGCTCTGCTGAAGGAATCCGCTGCCCTGGACGCGCACCTCGACGACCGAGCCCTGGACGCTGCTGATGGCCGCCTGGAGGGCCGCCTCCGGGTCGGTGGCCGACGTGGCGGCGATGGGGGTGTCGCCGCCATTCGATGACGAGGAGGAATCGGAGGGGGCGACCAGGCGCGCCGAGCCGGCGCCGACGAGACCGGCCGTCAGGATGACGGCGAGCGCGGTGCCGATGGTGCGGTTGCTCGGGCCCCGCGGCTTGTGCAGCGGCGTGACCGGCGGGGGGTCCTGGGTACCGGTGTCGTCGTGCTGCCGGAAGTCGGGCGTCTGGTGCATCGTGCGCGCCTCGACCGTGGGCAGGTCGTCACCGTGGTCGGGGCGGGAGGGGAGCGGTGGCAGACCGCCGCCGTTGTCCGGCCGCCGTGGGATCGGGGGAAGTTCGTTCGGCACAGAACAAGTTGTACCGTCAAAAGGTGTGAACCGTCAGTGAGTTCCATTGAGGCTCGGTGAAGAAGCCCCGCGTCGCCGGTCCTCGATGGAGGTGAGCGAATCCGCCAGTGCGTCGGCCAGCGTGGCCCGCTCCGTTGCCCGGGCCGTACGCAACCGGAGGCGGTCGAGGCGCGCCAGGGTGTCGGGATCGGGGTCGACCATCTCCGCGACGGCCGCCTCGATCTCGTTGAGCCGCGCGATGAGCGACCGGACGCGCGTCCACTGCTCGTCCGCCACGCCGTGGGCGCCGTCGGCCGGGACGTCGTCGGGGATGTCGGTGTCGTGCGGGTCCACGATGGCCGGACGATACGCCGTGATCCGGGTGTCGTGCGTGATCCGTGTCGGTGCGCGGCCGGCGACGGATCCGTTCGGGATCCGCGGACACGGGGGAGGTGGTCCGTCGATGTCCGGCGGCGTGACCGGAGGTGGTCCGGCCGGGTCAGTCGTCGTCGGACGCGGTGGCGGCGTCGTCTCCCGGCACGTCGTGCGGTGCTTCGCCGCCCTGCTCACCCGCGGCCACGGCCAGCTTGCGCCGCCGCCGTCGCCGTCGCCTCTTCCGCGTGGGTGTGTCGGCGGCGGCGTCGTCTCCCTCGGAGGCGGGTGCCGGAGGGTCCGTGCTCTGCTCGTCGGACGTGGCGTCGGCGGAGTTCTTGGCACCGTCCACGACGGCCGTCGACAGGCGCCGTCGGCGCCGCCTGCGCCGGGAACGCGACTCGCCGTCGTCCGTGATCCCCACCACCTCGGGTTCCGGGAGTCGTGGCGACTTGGCCTGCTGCGCCCTCCACGCCTTCACGTTGGTGAGCGCACGCTGGGCCATGGCGCCGACGGCGGCGCGCAGTGAGCGCGAGGCGTCCTGGGTGGACCAGTCGATGCCGTCGAGGAACGCCCGGAGGCCGGCCCATCCGCCGCATGCGGCGGCCCCGCGTGCGCACATGCGGAGGTTCTCGGCCCGGTTCGGGACGTCGCCCGGACCCAGCATGAGGACCAGGCGGGCGGCCTGCCCGAGCCGGAGAGTGGGGGGGTCGGCCCGGGCGACCGGGCCGACGGTCGACAGCCCGGCGTTGTTGACCAGGATCTCCACGGCCAACCCCAGCTCGGTGACGCGGTCGGGCAGCTCC
>CALMEC010000021.1 GCA_937862675.1 uncultured Actinomycetes bacterium | reverse complement strand
CCGCTCGGTGGCCTTGCCCTCGGCCTGGTGCTGGTGCCGCTTCTCGTCCGCGCCTGGAACCGCCGGCGGCGCGTGGCAGCCGGTCCGTCGTCCGCGTCCGAGGGGCTCTCGGACGACGACGCCGAACGCCTCGACCGCGAGCTCCGCGCCTTCGACCGCCGGTAGATGAGCAGTGCCACGGAACTCGTGGCGTGGTGCGTGTCTCCGGCGGCGCGGATGCGCCACCGGACACCTCGGAAAGGACACCACCCCGACCGTCGGCGGCCGGCGGCGCGCCGCATCCACCGGTGACGCGCCCCGCATCCGCGCCTCCGCGGCACGACCCATCTCGTATCCGGGTCGGGACCGCGTCCTGGACCGATCCCGGGTTCATCCGCGCCGGGTGGTACCCGGACTCCGTCAAGAACGACGCGGAGGGCCGGCTGCGCTACTACGCCGAGCACTTCCCGATGGTGGAGGTGAACGCCACGTTCTACGCGCTGCCGACAGTCGGGACCGTGGAGGCGTGGACCGATCGCACCCCGGACGACTTCCGCTTCCACGTCAAGGCCCACCAGGTCATCTCGGGGCATCCCTCGGACCCCGGACGCCTTCCGGCCCCGCTTCGCGGGCTGCCGGCCGAACTGGACCGCCGCGGCCGGATCCGGCGGCCGAGCCGTGAGCTGCGCGATGCGGCGATCGACACCCTGCTGGAGGCGTGCGGGCCAATGGGGGAGAAGCTCGGCGCCATCCTCCTTCAGCTGCCGCCCTTCGTGACGGCCGGTGAGCGTCAGCGTGACGAGATCGCGCGGATCGTCGAGCGGAGGAAGCCGGTGCGTACGGCGGTCGAGTTCCGGCACCGCTCGTGGGCCGAGCCGGCGGAGAGGACCGCCACGTCCGCGCTCCTGCGTGAACTGGATGCGGCGTGGGTGTGCGTCGACGCCCCGGACCGCGATGTGGCGAACATCATGCCGCGGATCGTGGAGGTCACCTCGCCGCACCTCGCATATCTGCGGATGCACGGGCGGAACGCGACGGCCTGGACGACGGGACGCACCGTCGCCGAGCGATTCGATCACGACTACACGGACGCGGAGCTCTCCGAATGGATCGATCCGGTGATCGGGATGGCCGAGAGGGCACGGGAGGTGGCCGTCGTCATGAACAACAACGCGCGTGACTACGCACTGATGGCCGCCGACCGTTTCCGGTCCCTGCTCGACCGTGCGCGCGGGGCGGAGGACGACGCCGGATCGGGGTGAGGCGCGCTCGACAGGCCATGTCGCCGGACTCCGGCGGGGAACGGCGGTCCGGAGCGACGAACGGGGCCGAAGAGCGGTGGCTTGCATCGATCGGATCCGCGAGTAGAGTGGGCCCCACTTCATGTCAAGTCGACCGGCGCGTGTGTGCTCCGGCGGTCTCCGCCGACGCCGTCGTCCGGACACCGCGGGTGAAGTCACCTCGGTAGCCGCTGATGCGCGTGGTGCCGCACGGCGCGGTCTCAGCAGAGAGGCCTGTGATGCTGAAGGAACGCTTTGCCGTCGTCATGTCGGTGGCCGCGGTGTTCATCGCCCTGGGCGGCACGTCGTACGCCGCGTACACCATCTCCGGGACGAACATCAAGAAGGGATCGATACCGGCGGATCGTCTCACCAAGAAGGCCGTCGTGTCGCTGCGCGGCCAGAGGGGTGCGCGAGGCCTGCGCGGTGTCGCCGGGCCGACAGGGCCGACCGGGCCGAAGGGTGACACGGGGACGGTCGATACGTCCGACTTCTACGACAAGGCGGCCTCGGACGCCCGCTTCGGCCCCGCTCAGCCCGTCGTCTTCTCGCTCGGCGCGGCCACGACCCTTCCGGCCCGCACGTGCCAGTTCGTGCTCGGCAGCGGCGGTGCCCTCGCTGATTGCGACGCCTGCAAGCTCGTGGGCGGGGACATCGGCGACGTCCACGGCAACCGCATCCCGGCGCTCAACAACGCGACCGCGTTCCGTCCGGGGACCCTGTTCAAGACGTCACAGGGCGGCGTCATCGGGTTCGTCGAGGTCTGCAACCTGAGCGATGCGGGCAAGAACCTTCCCCAGGGGTGGAGGCTGGTCTCGAAGATCGTGCCCGTGTAGGCGTCCGTATCCCCGCTCGTCACGCGTTGTCGGCGATCCCGTACCGGTCGCTTCCGGCGACCGGCACGGGATGTCGCACCCGACGGCAGGATGGGATCCCCCTCTGCGGTGTGCCAGGCGCTCACCGGATCCGTGTGCGCGGGACAGGTCGCGCACTGTTCCACGACGTCGGCGGCCGAGACGCGAGTGCGTGCGAGGAGAGCGATGCGATCCGGGGCGCCGTGGATACGGCCCGCGGCGGGCACCACCGCATATATTTGGTGACCCTAAGTCCGTGAAGGAGAGGTGTCCCGTTGCTTACGTCCGGTCTCCCCGGCTCCTGTGGCGGCCGAGAGACGGCCCGGTCGCGTCGCCGGCCGTCCGGGGTCCCGGTGCTGCTGATGTTGCCGGTGGCGGTCCGGGCTCCCGGCCATCCGACAGCCAGGCTGTGGGGTGTCGCAGGGTGATGGGACGGATGTCGACGAAAAGGCAATCGATGCGGTCGTCGGGCGGACCCTCTGACCGCCCCGCCGGCACGGAGGGGGATGACATGGCATCGGCGGTCGCGCCCCCCCCCTCCCCCTTGCCCCCGGGTCGCTCCCCACCGCCCTCTCCTTTTTTTCGGCCCCGCTCCCCCGCCGCACCGTCGACGCCTATCCGGGCATTTCGCTCTGCATCGTCGAAAGCTACAGC
>CALMEC010000020.1 GCA_937862675.1 uncultured Actinomycetes bacterium | reverse complement strand
TATCAACCCCCCCGCCCCGCCCGCAGGGGCCCCCAGTATCCGCGTCGGGGCCCGCCGGCCGGCCCGAGAGGCGGTCTCGGACCGGCTCACCGCCCCGTCGCCGGACGCGCGCGGCGGCTCAGGGGGTGTCCGTGATCTCGATGCCGTAGCGCTTCGCCAGGACCTCGCCCCGGCCGTAGCGCACGGCCCGGCGCGCGGCGCGCGGGTCCACGCCGCCCTCGATGAGGGCCTGCCGGACGGTGCTCTCGCGGGCCATGCGGAAGAAGAAGATGCTCGCCACCACGAGGGTCACCGTCCCCGTCCACGCCATCATCACCGTGCCGGCGTGGACCTGGTCCGCACGGGCGGAGATCCCCCAGAGGGGGGCCGTCTCCTCGTACCGCGGGTAGATGACCCGTCCCGACCACCAGAAGATGTTGCTCAGGATCATGTCGACGGACCGGATGACGAACAGGTAGACGACCTTGGCCCCGGACCCGAACCACTCCGGCCCGGGGAACACCTCGAAGACCGGTGCCCACAGCAGGAGCCCCGCCGTGACGAAGGAGATGTGCTCGACCGCGTGGACGCTCGAATGGTCGAGCGCCGCGTCGTACATCATCGGCAGGTGCCACCCGAGGAAGAGCACCGCCCAGAGGATGAAGGCCACCACCGGGTGCGTCAGGCGGCGCAGCGACTGGACCCAGCGCTTGGGCAGGAGCGGCCGAAGCATGGGGCCGTTGACGCCGAGGACGAGCAGCAGCGCGGCCAGGTCACCCAGCAGCATGTGCTGGGCCATGTGGACGAAGAACAGGCCGTTCTCACCGACGGGGTCGATGGGCGAGCTGACGGCGAACGTGAGCGTGAAGATCCCCGAGAAGAAGCAGACGACCCTCCAGCGGGGCAGGCGGTCGCCCAGCTGTCCTGCCCGCACCGAGTAGAGCACGATGACGACCACCGCGAAGATCAGCTCGGCCCAGGCCGGGCTCCATCCCCGTATCCAGTCCGCCCGGACGCGCTCGGCGTCGGCCATCCGCTGCGCCTCGGAGCGTGCGGCGGCGATCGCGGGCAGGGCGAGCAGAAGGATCGCCGCGCGGAGGACCGCCTTCATGCCGGCTCCTCACCCTCCGCCAGGAGGACCGGCTTCGGCCGGCGGGCGACCCGGCGGGTCAGCCCGGCGAGCGCCACCCCGAACGTGAGTGCGGCGATGTCGAACAGCGCATAGCCGCTCGCCACGCCGCTCGGGGGATTGCCGTTCGGCATGCCGATGCCCGGGATCTCGGGCTTCCAGAACCAGGTCCCGATGGAGGTGCCGTAGATCTCGAGGATGGCGACGACGACGAAGACACCGGCGTAGACCTGCCGGCCGCGTCCCCAGATGAGGAAGGCCGTGAGGACGGCACATCCGATGGCTCCCGCGACGTCGTACCGCCCGAGGACCCCCGAGAGACCGAGCAGGCCCCATGTCCAGAGGCCGATACCGGCGATCACCACGAATCGTCCCGGATGGCGGATCGGCCAGCGGGTCTGGCTGAGCCGGAGCCCCGTCAGGTAGACGATGCCGTGCCCGGGTGGCACGAACAGCGGGAGGTTGCCCAGCCGGTAGGTGTAGATCCCCAGGATCACCGATGCCACGATCTCTCCGATCGTCGCCACCAGGACGACCACCGCGACACGCGCGCGCTCGTCGCCCGTGAGCGGCACGCAGGCCGCGATCAGGATCAGCCACGCGCAGGCGGACAACGCGTACTGCCACGGCAGGGTCGCGTAGTGGTCGAGCCCCAGGCCGACGATCGTGACGACCAGCATGAGGGCGACGAAACGGCCCGGTGCCGTGAGGGCCCGGTCGGCAGGCGAGGAATGCGACATTCAACCGCGGATCGTACTGCCCCGGCACCCGGTCGCGGGGTCCCGCGGGCGCAATGGGGACGTTCGACGCATCCGGTGCGCGGCGGCGGGGCACGAGGGATAGACTCGCTGGGCTTTCGGTCGGTGCGAGGGAAGCCGGTGCGATTCCGGCGCGGTCGCGCCACTGTGACCCGGGAGCGCATCCGCCGGGCGAAGAGCCGGCCACTGTGGCCCAGATGCCATGGGAAGGCGCGGATGTCGCGACGATCGGGAAGCCAGGAGATCTCCTCCGACCGGCATTCGTTCCGAGACCCCCACCTCCGCGACAGAGGAGAGAGACATGAGACCCCGCCGTTCCCTCGGCGCCGCCCTGGCCTTCGGCATCCTGGCGACGCCGGCCCTCGCGGCCCCCGTGCAGACGACCATCCGCGTGGAGGGAGGCTCACAGGCCCTCGTCCCCGAGGTCCCCGTCACCGTGGACGACGCCGCAGGCGCCACCACGACCCTCACCGACAGCTCCGACGCGGACACCATCACCGTCCCTGCCAACAGCGCGACCGCGCAGCTGGGCACGGCGACCCGGCGCTTCGGCCTTCCCCTCGGCTTCCAGGTCTTCGACTTCGGTTCCGGGCCGACCTCGTTCGTGGACCGCATCGGCCCCGACGTCATGCCCTCCTCCTACTCCCCGTCCTGGCGGGTCACGGTCAACGGGCGGCTCAGCCCGACGGGGTCCGACACGACGATCCTCAGCGCGAACGACAGCGTGGTCTGGGCGTTCACGAGCAACTTCAACGCCCGTGAGCTGCATCTGACGGTGTCCGGCGACCGTTTCCGGCAGGGACAGACGTTCACCGCGACGGTCACCAGCACCGACCCGTCCACCCCGACATCCCAGCCGCTCGTCGCCTCACCCGCCGCCGGGGCGGTCGTGACATACGGCGGCCAGACCGCCACGGCCGACGCGAACGGACAGGTCAGCTTCAACGCCGTCGGTGAGGGCGTGCAGCCGGTGGGTGCGACACGTTCCGACGAGGTCCGCAGCCCGGCGCGCTCGGTCTGCTCGTATACGACCGACCCCGCCGTCTGCGACCTCCCCGCCGTCACCCCGCCGACGACCCCCAGCACGGGCAATGACGTCGACAACGTGGCACCCGGCAGCCGCATCCGCTCCGTCGTCCAAGGGCGCAAGTACACGCGGATCAACCAGATCCAGGGCACCGCGGGTCCCGACCGGTCGGACGTCCGCCGCGTCGAGGTGGCCATCGCCCGCCGCATCGGCACGCGCTGCCGCTACCTCAACACACGCGGCGTGTTCGGCAACGCCCGCGCCTGCAACCGCCCGGTGTTCCTCACCGCCAAGTCGAGCGGCACCAACTGGGTGATCGGCCGCAAGGCGCCCTTCGTTCCGGGGCGGTACCTCGCGATGTCACGCGCGATCGACGGTGCGGGCAACCGTGAGAGCCAGACGCTCAACCGGATCAACACCGTGTCGTTCACGGTCGTCCCCGTCGCCCCGCGCGCCAAGGCGACGCCGGCCACCGCGACGAAGGAGCGGTGACGATGAGGTTGCGGCACATGGTCGCCGTCCTGGTGGGTCTCGCACTCACCGGGACGGCGACGTCCGCCTCGGCCACCACGGACGCCTCCGCCCGGCGGGGGGCGGCGTGGCTGAACGCCCAGCGGATCACGACGGCCGGCCAGCAGGCCGACCGCGTGGTCGCGCTCGCTGCGGCGGGAGCGCCGCGGATCACCCTGATCCGGGGCGTCCAGAACATGCGGGCGGGCGCACCCTCCTATGCACGCACCGCCGGTGCGACCGGGAAGGTGATCCTGGCGGCGCGCGCGGCCCGGATGAACCCGCGGTCGCTCGGAGGCGTGAACTACGTCGCGCGCCTGAAGGCGCAGTACGCGGGCGGGCGGT
>CALMEC010000019.1 GCA_937862675.1 uncultured Actinomycetes bacterium | reverse complement strand
GCCGACGTCCCCGCGCGGAGGTCCGGGCGAAGGCCGCGACGCTCGCCCGGGCGAGGCGCGCCGAGCCCCTGGCCGCGTACGCCGGCCGGCGCTCCGACCGCCGCGAACGTCCCGGCCGGGCACTGGAGGCGACCACCTACACCTTCGAGATCGTCTGCGACTACGGCGCCTACCGCGACCTGCAGCGCCACCGGATGCTCTCGCTGCAGGCCCAGCCGCTCACGGCGGACCTCGGCTATGACGTCCCCGCCGAGGTGGCGGACTCCGGCGCGGCCGACATCTATGCACGATCGCAGGAGCGGTGTGCGGACCTCTGGCGGGAACTGGAAGGGCCCTTCGGGGTGGAGGCCGGCTACGCCGTCACGCTCGCCCACCGGATCCGGTTCACGATGGTGATGAACGCCCGGGAGGCGATGCACCTGATCGAGCTCCGCAGCCAGCCGCAGGGACACGCGTCCTACCGGCGCGTGGCGCAGGAGATGCACGACCGCATCCGTGAGGTGGCGGGGCACCGCGCCCTGGCCGACGCCATGAGCTTCGTGGACCGGTCCGCGCCGGCCGCCGGCCGCATGGCGCAGGAGGCCCGCCAGGAGTCACGTGGACGGTGACGCACCCGTGCGGCGTCCGGCGGACCCGCCCGCTAGATTCGCCCGGATGACCGACGCGAACGACACCCCCCGCCTCGGCGGCATGGCCCTCGCCAACGGACTGCTCGTCCACGGGCCCACACACTGGGCCGCGGCGGTCCGCAACGGCGACGGCGAGATCATCGTCGCGTCCGGCCCCAAGCCGCGGTTCGCCCGCGGAGTGCTGGCCCGGGTCCCCGTCGTCCGGGGCGCCCTCCGCATGGCGGAGTCGGTGGCGGTGGTTCCCGTGGCCCGCGCCAAGACCCCGGGAGCGCGTCTCGCCATGGAGAACGCCCGGGTCGTGGCGGCTGTCGCCGGCTCGGCGATGATCGCGTCGATCGTGCGCCGCTCGTCGCGCTCCGCGCTCCTTCAGGAGTCCGTCGGCGCCGTGGCGGGGCTCCTGCCGGCCGTCGCCACCCTGCGGGGATCGTCCGCTGCGGCCACGTGGCACGCCGTCGAGCACAAGAGCATCGCGGCCTACGAGGCCGGGGGTCCTTCCGAGGTCGTGCGTGCCGCCGCGCACCCGAAGGAGCACATGCGCTGCGGGACCAACCTCGTCCTCCCGCTGATGATCTTCAACGTCGTGGTCAACACCGCCATCCGGCGCATGGCGCCGCGCCCCACCACCGCGGTCCGGATGGCCGGATCGATGCTGTCGGTCGGAGCGGCGGTGGAGCTGTTCGCCTTCGCACACCGGCGTCCGGACCATCCGGTCTCACGCGCCGTGCACCGCGTGGGCCACACGATCCAGGCGCGGTTCGCCACGCGCGAGCCCGGACCGGGGGAGATGGTCGTCGGCCGCGCCGCGATGGACGAGATCCTCCGGGTCGAGGGCGTCACCTGACGCCGGCGACGTGCCGATCACGGTCACCATCCGAACCGAGGCCGACCTCGAGACCACCTGGGCGCGCATCAGCGAGCCTCCCTTTCCCGCGAGCGAAAGGCCTCGCGCGAGCGCTGTACCTGGCTCTGCGCGGACTCGGGGGGAAGATC
>CALMEC010000018.1 GCA_937862675.1 uncultured Actinomycetes bacterium | reverse complement strand
ACCCCGTAGGCGCCCGTCGCCGGGATGCAGACGAGATCGCCGACCCGGACATCCGGCAGATCGGCCTCGGCGACGAGTACGTCGCCGCTCTCGCAGTGCTTGCCGACCACCCGGACCGTCCCCGTCCGCTCAGCGTCCGCGCGGTTGGCGAGCAGCGGCTCGTAGACGGACCCGTAGAGCATCGGCCGCAGCAGGTCGCTCATGCCGCCGTCCACGGCGACATAGGTCCGGATGCCCGGGACCTCCTTGACCGTACCGACACGGTAGACCGTGACACCGGCCCGGGCGACGATGCTGCGACCGGGCTCCACCTGGATGTGCGGGACGGGACGTCCGATACGCGCCCATTCGCGTTCGACGGCCTCCACCAGGACGTCGGCGAAGTGCGAGACGGACGGCGGCTCGTCCTGGGAGGTGTACGCCACGCCGAGGCCGCCTCCCATGTTGAGGATCGTGAGGTCATCCCCGCCCATGTCGGCGACGAAGTCGGCGACGATCGTCACGGCCGCGGGATAGCTGGCCAGCTCGAAGATCTGCGACCCGATGTGACAGTGGACGCCGACGAGGTCGATGCCCTCGGCGGCACGACAGGCGGCGACGGCGCGGGCGGCGGCGCCGCACCCCACCGCGAACCCGAACTTGGAGTCGAGCTGGCCGGTCGAGATGAAGGAGTGGGTCGACGGCTTGACCCCCGGCGTGACACGGACGAGCACGCGCTGCCGGATGCCCCGCTCGCGTGCGAGGCGGTCGAGCAGGGCGATCTCGTCGAGCGAGTCGACGACGACCTGGCCCACCCCTGCGTCGAGGGCGGCGGTGATCTCCTCGGCGTCCTTGTTGTTGCCGTGCAGCTCGATGCGCTCGGGCGGGAACCCGGCGCGCAGTGCTGCCGCCAGCTCTCCCCCACTCGCCACGTCGACGCCGAACCCGGCGTCCGCCGCCAGGCGCAGCATCGCGAGCCCGAAGTACGCCTTGCTCGCGTAGAAGACGTCGACGTCACGCCGGTGGGCGCGGAACGCCTCCATCCAGGTGCGCAGGGTGTCGCGGAGGAGCCCCTCGTCATAGACGACGAGCGGTGTCCCGTGCGCGCCGGCCAGGTCGACCAGGTCGCACCCGCCGATGGACAGGTGACCGTCCGCGGCGACCTCCGCCGACGGCGGCAGGACGCGTTCCAGTGCGTTCATGCTTCTCGTCCGTGTGATGGTTGTGTCCGTGCGCCGCGGTGCCGCATCAGTCGAGCTTCTCGACCCTCATCATCACCACCGGTCCGCGGCTGGAGTCGAGCGACTCGATCTCACGGATGGCCGTCCGCACGTCGCGTTCGCGCGACTCGTGGGTCATGAGCACGACGGTCGCCGCGTCGTCACCGGCCTCGCGCTGGATGGCGGCCTCGATCGAGATGCCGACGGCCGCGAGGATGCGCGTGACGTCGGCCAGCACGCCGGGCTGGTCGGCCACCTGCAGACGCAGGTAGTACCGCGTGACCGTGTCGTCGATGTCGAGGATGGGCGTGTCGCTCATCTGGTCGTGGCGGAAGGCCAGGTGCGGCACGCGGTGCTGCGGGTCCGCGGTGATGAGACGCGCGACGTCCACCAGGTCGGCGATGACGGCGGACGCGGTGGGGTGCGATCCCGCGCCGGCCCCGTAGTGAAGGGTCTGTCCGACGGCGTCGCCCTCGACCACGACGGCGTTCATGACGCCCTCGACGTTGGCGAGCAGCGCGCTCTCGGGGACCATCGCCGGATGGACACGCAGTTCGATGCCGTCCTCACGACGCCGCGTGACGCCCAGCAGCTTGACCCGGTAC
>CALMEC010000017.1 GCA_937862675.1 uncultured Actinomycetes bacterium | reverse complement strand
CATGGCGGCGAGCGCATCGAGCTCGTCTCGCCCGAGGTCCCACCGGTCCGCGACGATCTCCCCGGACTCGCCCTGGCTGATGAGGTCGTCGGGGCCCAGGTCGTAGCGCTCCCGGAACCGGGGGCCGTAGGCGGCGGTGAAGTCGGGGGTGTTGGCGAACATCGGGACCCGCGTCATGGACTCCACGCCGCCCGCGATCGCGATGTCGTAGGCACCGGAGAGGATCCCCTGTGCGGCGAAGTGGACCGCCTGCTGGGACGATCCGCACTGCCGGTCGACGGTGACGGCCGGGACCGACTCCGGGAGGCCCGCCGCGAGGGCGGCGGTGCGCGCCACGTTGAGACCCTGCTCGCCGACCTGGTCGACGCAGCCGAGCAGCACGTCGTCCACCAGGGCCGGATCGATGCCGGTGCGGCCGACCAGGCCGGCGATGGCATGTGCGGCCAGGTCGACGGCGTGGACGGACGAGAGGTCGCCCCGTGCACGTCCCACCGGGGTTCGCACGGCATCGATGATCACCGCGTCGCGATCTGCCATCAACACGCTCCTTCTCGCCGGACGATCGGCCTGGCCACGTCCGACGAGCGACGGATCCGTTCGTCGGACATCGAAGTACTACCAGAAGCGGATAGTGTCCCCGACATGTCCGGACCCGCCCGATCGGAGACCGCCGACTCCGTCGAGGAGGCGGTCCGGCAGTGGTCGGAACGGTACGAGGACGGCTCGGCGTTCCGCGTGATGACCTCGCTGATCCGTGCGTACAACGTCGGGGTCCGGGGTGTCGAGTCGGTCGTGCGTGAGTTCGACCTCAACCTCTCGCGCTATGAGGTCCTCCTGCTCCTGTCGTTCACCCGGCGGGGGTGCCTGGCCATGGGGCGCCTACGCGATCTGCTGATGGTGCACGGATCGTCGGTCACGTACCTCGTCCAGCGTCTGGAGGCCGCCGGGCTCGTCGAACGGCAGAAGGACGCGGACGACGCACGCGTCGTGCTGGTGGCGATCACCGACGAGGGACGTGCCACGGTCGCACGGGCGTCCGCCCGTCTCGTGGAGGAGGGGTTCGGCCCGTTCGGCGGCTACGACGAGGACGAACGCCGGTCCCTCAGCGATCTCCTCGCACGGCTCCGGGGTGAGGGCGCCACCGACTCCGGCTGAGGTCGATACGGAGGCTCAGACGAGAAGGTGGAGGAGCGGGGTGACGACCGCGTCCGTCGCACAGGTCACGTCCGAGCTGTCGTACCCGGCGAGGATCAGGACGGCGGGGATCAGGTTGAACATGAGATGGGCGGCCACCACGGTGGGATAGCCCCAGCGCCGGTACAGGAGGCACTGCACGACGCCCATCGCGCAGATGCTGATGAGGAGCGACCAGGTGGCGTAGTACTGAGGGTGGGCCAGTCCGAAGAGGACCCCGGCCGTCAGCGCCGCCGGGAGGAGCGGCCACACCTTCCCGAAGCCACGGAACATGAGGCCCCGGAACAGGAGTTCCTCCCCGACGGGTGCCAGGACCACCAGCGAGATCGCCAGGAGGACCCGCTGCCACTGCTCGGGAGGGACGATGTCGGTCGCCTCCTTCGCCTTCTCACAGAGCGACGGGTCGATCGCCTCCCCGATCTGGCTGATGATCCCCGCGCCGATGCGGAAGAGGAGGCCCATGCCCAGCCCGATGGCGACGGCCGGAACCCATGGCACACGGCGCGCGGTGATCGCCTGCTGGACCGCAGGCGAGAGCGTCGAGCGGAGCGCCAGGCCTCCCAGCACCAGGCCGAGGCTGAACACGATGCCGATGACGGCGTTCTGCGAGTCGGTCCCCATGCCGGTCGCCGCGAGCACCGCGACGACCACCCCGGAGGCGATGGTGACGACCAGCATGACGACGAGCGGCATCCCGATGTACCACTTCGCGCTCCGATCGCCGGAGCCCGGGCCGTGGAGCGGCGTCACCGAGCCGGGATGCGCCGCGGGGGCGGGGGGATGCGGGTCGGTCGGCTCGATGGCGGGATGGTAGCGACGTCTGTGCGTGGGAAGCCGCCCCCGACGAGACGCGGTGACAGGCCAGGTGTCAGACGCCTGGCCTGTCACGACGGAGAGCGATCTCGATGAACGCCCTCCATTTCCATGCCATCCGGCTCGACGGTGGGCGCGGGTGCAGGACACCTGCGCTGTCATGCGGTGGTGACCCGCAAGGTTTCTGACACCTGGGCTGCAACATCGGCGACAGGACCCCGCGGAGGGACGCCGGGGTCGGGGACGGGGGGGGTTTCGTCCGCGCCCTGCCGCACCAGCTCGTCGAGGCGTTCACCGCCACGCTCGAGGAGACCGCGCAGGCCGACCTGCTGCTGCACGTGG
>CALMEC010000016.1 GCA_937862675.1 uncultured Actinomycetes bacterium | reverse complement strand
CCGGAGCCGCGGTGGCGGGCGCGGCGGCACGCATCGTCCCCGGCTGGCCCGAGGATCCGGACGCGCACCCGGCCTGGGAGTTCACCGCGCCGGACGAATCGGGGCAGCGGACGGTGGAGGCGCGCGCCGGCGTGCTGGAGGGCCGCGGACGGCGGGGCGGGACGCTCGTCCTGCTGCGCGACGTGACCCAGCAGGTCGCGGCGCGCCAGACGCTCGAGCGCAGCGCGGCCGAGCACCTGCACGCGTCCCGGCACGATCCGCTGACCGGGCTTCCCAACCGCGCGATGCTCTTCGAGCGGGTGCGCGAGGCCCTGCGCGACGGAAGCGGGTGCGCACTGCTGATCCTCGACCTCGACGGCTTCAAGAGCGTGAACGACCGTCACGGCCACGAGGCCGGCCACGGATTTCATCTGCTCGGCGGGCACGCCGCCGGTGTGCCGGTTTTCGGTGTGCATCCAGTGCCGCATCGCCGCCGCGTCGCCGCCGATCAGCACGTACAGCGCGCGGTAGCAGCGCACCACCAGCAGCGCAAGTTCGCCCGCCTTGCTGGCCGGATCGATGCGGCCCCGGCTCCATCGCCCCCGGTCTCGATGTCGGTGACCGCCCGCCTGTCACCGGACCATGACCTCCGATAGCGTCCCGTCGACAACGACGAGGGACGCGCAATGTTCGACGGGATCTTCCAGCCCACGCATCTGATCATCATCCTGGTCATCGCCCTGCTGGTCATGGGCCCGAAGCGTCTGCCGGAGATCGGGCGGTCCCTGGGCTCAGGTCTGCGCGGTTTCAAGGACTCCCTGTCCGACGGTGATGAGCGCCGGGACGACGCCGAGGCCGACCGCACCCGCGACGACTCCACCGGCCGCGGCCCGCGCTGACCCGGCCGCAGACGCCCCGGCGGCATCGGGGCACCACATCATCGTGACGCCCGACGGCGTCTCTGCCGCACGGACGGCGTCCCGCTCCCGGCCGGGACACGGGCATCGCCTCGAGCCGGACGATCCGGTTCCTGCCAGAATGCCGGTCCAGTGACGTCACCCGTTCCACCTGAGCGCCCGGCGATCCCCGGGATGGCGGACGCCATCGGCGGATGGAGGGGCGCGCTCGAATCGGCGATCCCGACGGTCGTCTTCGTCCTCATGGTCACGATCGACCGGCATGAGGTCCGCCGGGCCGCCGTCATCGCGGTCATCGCAGCCGTCGTCCTGGCCGTCGTGCGCCTGACCCGAGGTCAGACGATCCGGTACGTCGCGGGCGGACTGGCCGGCGTCGCCCTCGCAGCGTTCGTGGCCGAGCGGACCGGACGCGCCGAGAACTTCTTCCTGCCCGGGCTCCTGCTCAATGCGGGATGGGCCGCCGTGTTCGCGATCTCGGTCCTGGCGCGACGCCCCCTGGTCGGATACCTCGCCGCGGGGCTCACCGGCAGGGAGGTCTTCGGCTCCTGGCGCCATGAGCCGGCGGCCCGCATCCCGGCCGCCCGCGCCACCTGGGTGTTCGTCGCCCTCTTCGTCTCTCGGCTGGCGGTGCAGATCCCTCTGTACCTGGGCGGGGCACTCGTCGCCCTCGGGACCGCGAAGGTGGCGATGGGGGTGCCGCTGACGGCCGTGGGGGTCTGGATCGCCTGGCTCCTCATGCGGCAGTCACCGCTCGTCACCGGGCCGCGCCCCACCCGGACGCCCTAGTCCGCCGCCTATGCAGGCTCCCGATCGTGCCCATCCGGCGTGGGGGCGATTTCGGAAATTCCGTGTTTTCCTCTCGAGTCGTGACCTGCCGGTGCCGATACCGCGTAGGCGGGTGCCTCCATCGACCCACCAGACCCGCGTGCAGTGGAAGGACCGAACGTGAGCCCCGCCGTCACAATCACCATCGCCCTTGCCGCCGCCCTGACCGTCTTTCTCCTGGTCCGGCGCCGGAGGGGTGAGATCCCCCCCACCGCCCCGATCGAAGAGGAGGCGGTCGCCGCCGATGCGCCGGTCACGTCCACCGCCGACAGCGGACGTGGTGCGTTCTCGATCCCCGCCCTCCCGGTGGACGCGGACGACCCGGATGCGCGGATCCCCGTCATCTCCGTCGGCAGCACCCCGGACCGGTCCGCCGGCACGCCCCTCGGGGGAACGCCCCCACCGGCCGCCTCCGACCCGGGGTCACCATGGGAGCCCCCGGAGGACGATGTGCCCGAGCCGGCGTACGACGTCGTCCCGGAGACCCGTCCCGCGAGTGCGCCCGCGGGCGCTTCGCCCCTGGACGCGACGACGATGGCGGACCCGCCGTTCACCGGTGATCCGGATTCCCTGATCGGAGGCGACGACACCGAGACGGCTCTGCCGCCGCTGCCGCCACTGCCCCCTCTTCCTCCGCTCACCGAGGCGGACCTCCCCGCCATGCCGGACCCCGTGGTCCCGTCGAGTCCGGGCGCGATGTCGCCCGCATCGACCACGCCCCCACCGGCCGGCCCGTCGCCCCTTCCCCCGTTCCCCATGGACGACATGGCCGACGTCATGCCGGCAGTGCCGGAGGGCGACGGGCTTCCTCCGCTCCCGGGTCTTCCCGCTCGCGACGGGTTCCCGAGCGTCCCGCCGCAGATCTCCGTTCCGCCCTCCCCCGGCCACCCGCCGGTGTCGCCACCCCGGCCGGCCCCCGGCAGGCCCCGGCCGGCACGCACCGCCCCCGTCGGGGCCGACGGGACCCCGCGACCGGCAACGCCGCCCGGTCCGCAGGGATCGACGCAGGCCCCCCGGCCGCCCGCCGCCCCTGACCGGCCGCCGGGCCCCGGAGCCCCCCGCCCGTCCGCACCGCCACGTCCTGCCGCCCGGCCGGCGCCCGGCACACCCCGGGCGGGCGGCACCACGCCGCCTCCGAGGCCGGTCACGCCGTCTGCCGCACCCGGACGCCCTCCCCGACCGCAGCACCCGCCGACGGCGCCCGCCGGAGGGCCACGTCCCCCCGCGCCCGGCGCCCCGCAGTCACCGACCGGACGCCCCGGACAGGGCCCGGCGACGCCACCGCGCGCGCCCGC
>CALMEC010000015.1 GCA_937862675.1 uncultured Actinomycetes bacterium | reverse complement strand
CGGTACGCATCGACGCCGTGCGGCTCGAGGCGCAGTACGTGGGCGCGACGATCCGCACCGACGGCGTGATGCTGTGGTTCGTGTTCGACGAGCAGGGCCTGCACCTGCGCTGCCGCTACCCGGACACGCTCGAGGCCCGTCGCAGCGTGGGCGGCTGGCTGGATGCCCTGGTCGCCCGTATGCGGGCGAGCGCCTGACCCGTCCGCGAGACCGGCAGCCGGGATCGGCATGACCGGTCCGGGCCGGAGCCGTCCGGCGGCCGCGTGTTAAGTGTCTGACACCAGCGCTGTCACGCCCCCCGGCGTGATCGCACGCGTGGCTACGCCAGCGGTTCGCGCGGAGTGATCACCGCGGGGGCACCGTACCCGTGGAGCACGTCCGGGATCGCGATGGAACCGTCCTCGCGCTGATGCGTCTCGAGTATGGCGATCATGGTGCGGCCCAGCGCGGCGGCGGTCCCGTTGAGGGTGTGCACCGGAGCGGTGTTCTTGCCGTCACGGAAGCGCGCCCTGAGCCGGCGGGCCTGGTAGTCGGTGCAGTTCGACCCCGACGTGACCTCGCGGTAGCGGCTCTGGCCGGCCATCCACGCCTCGCAGTCGAACTTGCGGGCCGCCGACGCACCCAGGTCCCCGACGGCGATGTCGATGACCCGGTACGACAGTCCGAACGCCTGAAGCAGGCGCTCCTGGAGCGAGAGGATGAACTCGTGCTCCTCGGACGACCGGTCAGGATGGCAGAACGAGAACATCTCGATCTTGTCGAACTGATGCACGCGGAACATGCCGCGCGTGTCCTTGCCCGCGGCACCGGCCTCACGGCGGAAGCACGAGGACACCCCGACGTAGCGCAGGGGGAGGTCGTCCACGTCCAGGATCTCGTCCTGGTGGAGCGCGGCGAGGGGGACCTCCGACGTGCCGACCAGGTACAGGTCGTCGTCCGCCGTCTCGTAGATGGAGGCGCGGTCCGTGGGGAAGAAGCCGGTGCCGTACATGGCCTCCTCGCGCACCAGGACCGGGGGGATGACGGGCGTGAACCCCTCACCTTCCAGCGTGTCGATGACATACGCGACGATCGCCATCTGCAGGCGCACCATCGGGCCGAGGAGGTAGACGAACCGTGCGCCCGAGGTTCGCGCGGCACGCTCCAGGTCGATGCCGCCGGCCGCGGTCCCGAGGTCCACATGATCGCGGGGCGTGAACGTGAACTCGGGGATCCCGCCCACCGTGCGGAGCTCGACGAAGTCCTCCTCACCGCCGTCGGGCGCCGCGGCCTCCGCAAGGTTCGGAAGACCGAGCAGGGCCGTGTCGCGCTCGTCCTCGACAGCCCGCAGAGCGTCCTCGTCGGCCTTCAGCCGCTCACCCAGGTCACGCGCCGCGGCCTCGGCCGCCGACGCATCCTGACCGGCCTTCTTGGCCGCACCGATGGCCTTGGCGGCCTGGGTGCGCTCAGCCCGCGTGGCCTCGACCGAGGTGCGCAGTGCCCGGGCACGCTCGTCCAGCGAGATCAGGTCGTCGAGTCCGGCCTCCGCTCCCCGGCGGGCGAGCGCGGACCGGACACGATCCGGATCGGTCCGTATCAGTCGGAGATCGAGCAGCTCGGTTAGGCGGTCTGTGAGGTCGCGGCCTCGGCGAGCGCCGCCCGGACGCCCTCGAGGTCGTCGCCGAACACGAATGCGCGACGCAGACCGGTGATCTCGAATACTCGGCGCAGATGACGCTGGGGACAGACAACACCCAGGACGCCGCCTGCCGCGCGGGCGCGGTTGAGCAGGCTGACCAGTGCGCCGAGTCCGGACGAGTCGAGGAGGCTGACGTCCTTCAGGTCGACGACGGTCTGAACCTCAGCCGGATCGATCTGATCGGATTCCTGACGGAACGCACCCACCGTGTAGATGTCGAGTTCGCCCTCCAGATGGAGGACCACGATCTCACCCGCGTTGCGACGACTGACTGTAAGGCCCATGTGTCCATCCTATCGCAACGCCTTTCCCGGGCACCCGGGTCCCGGGTGCGAAACGCACTGCGGCGGGACGGTGGTCACCGTCCCGCCGCAGCGGTCACACCAGGATCTGAAAGGCCTCTACTGAAGGCTTGAGACGTACGCGACGACGTTCTTGAGGTCGTCACCCTTGGCGAGCCCGGCGGGCATGGGTCCGCCGCCGTTCTCCACCTGCTTCGTGATCTGCTCGGGGCTCCACCCGATGCCCTTCAGCTCGGGGCCGACTCCCGCCGAGGTCCCACCGGCCGGGTGGCAGCCCTGGCACGTGGCCTCGAAGAAGGTCTTCCCGGCAGCCGCGTCCCCCGCTGCCGTAGCCGGCTTCTCGGTCGGCGTCGTCGCCGCCGGCTTCGCCGTCGTCGTGGCGGGCTTCTCCGCGGTCGAGCCACCACCGGACGAACCGCCCTGGAGGCTCACCACGTAGGCGACCACGTTGTCGAGGTCCGTACCGCTGACGAGACCACCGGGCATGGGTCCGCCGCCGTTCTCGATCTGCTTCGTGATCTGCGCGGCGCTCCAGCCGATGCCCTCGAGCTTGGGCCCGACACCGGCCTCCGTCCCGGCGGGGGATGGGCTGCCCGGGCGTGTCTCCCCGACCTTGGCCTTGCCCGCCGCGACGTCGCCGGCGCCACCGCCGCCTCCACCGGTCTCGGTGGTGGCCGGGGTCTCGCCGGTCTGCCCGTTCGTGATGGTGACGGCATCCGTCGGCGTCCGAGCCGCTTCAGGGTCCGAACCACCGCAACCCGCACCCAGTACGACGAGCGCACCGAGAAGCGTCGAAGCAACCGCCGCCTTCACCGCCTGCATATCGAGACCTCCGAGATCAACACTGATTTCGCCCACTCTACTCTGTTCGACGACCGCATCCACGAGCACCACCGAACAATCCGTCACCCGCCGTCGCGGCCTATCGTCACCTACTGGATCCCGACGACATAGGCGCTCACGTTCTCCAGATCCGTTCCGGAGACCAGGTTGGGCGGCATGGCGAGACGCGGGTTCGTGATCTGATGACGAATCTGATCGAGGGTCAGCCCCATGCCCGCCAGCTGGGGGCCCGCACCGGCCGTCGTCCCGCCCGCGGGATGACATGTCTGGCAGGTCTGCTCGAAGACCGTGCGCCCCGCGTCGACGTCACCGGGAACGGTCACCGTCGGCGTCGGCACGCTGATCGTCGGGGTTGTGACCGAGAGCGGCGGGCTGACC
>CALMEC010000014.1 GCA_937862675.1 uncultured Actinomycetes bacterium | reverse complement strand
AGCCAGTAGAGCGCGGCCATGGCGGCGAGCACTTCGAGGATGCGGTAAGTCTCCGCCCTGATCTGCAGCGCCACATAGGAAAGCTCCGACACCGCGATGATCGAGACGAGCGAGGTGTCCTTGAACAGCGACACCCAGGTCGAGGCGAGCGCCGGCAGCACGCGCATCAAGGCCTGTGGCGCCACGATGCGGCAGAACAGGCAGTCCTCGCTCACGTGCCTCCCCCCGCCCTCGCGATCCCCACCGCCGCGATGGCCGTGGTCCCGCCCCGCAGCACCGCCCGGCCGGCTACGAGCAGTTCACGACCTTCCATCCGACGTTCCTCTACGAGATGCTCTTCAACCTCACCCTCGCGGCCGGACTGATCCTCCTGGGCCGGACCGGCCGGATACGTGCGCCGGGCCTGTTCGCGCTCTACGTGACCGGCTACTCCGGGTTCCGGATCGTCGAGGAGCTGTTACGCGTCGACCCCTCCCAGCACGTGTTCGGACTGCGGCTGAACTTCTTCGTGGCACTGCTGCTCGCCGTCGCCGGCCTGGTGTGGTTCGTCGTGATCCAGGGGTGGCGCCCCGTGCGGTTCAGCATCATTCTCCTCGCGCTGGCGTCGACCACGGTCGCCTTCTCCGCCTGCGGGAGCGGTGGTCCGACGCAGGCGGCGGCACCGCAGCCGCTTGCTCCCCCCACGGCGGAGAGCGTGCATACCCTCGACTTGGCGGACGCCCACGTCGGGACGCCGCTCGCACCGGTGATCGCCCGCCTCGGGCGGATCCGCGTACTGGACGAGGCCGGGTCGCACCGGACGTCATGACGCCGGGCCGCGGTTGATCACACCGCCCGGAGGCGGAGAGGGAGGGATTCGAACCCTCGAACCAGGTTAACCCCGGTTACCCACTTAGCAGGCGGGCGCTTTCAGCCTCTCAGCCACCTCTCCGCGCGGAGGACTATGGTACCGAGTCCGGCGCACGTTTTCCCAGAGGGCGTGCCGCCTCGCCGCGGAGGGGTGGCAGAGCGGTCGAATGCAACGGTCTTGAAAACCGTCAGGGGTTCACGCCCCTCGAGGGTTCAAATCCCTCCCCCTCCGCCATTCTCCGGAAGCGCTCGGAATCGGACCCGGTCATCGTCCCGGCCGGCATGACCGGTCAGCCGCGCGGGCTCGACGTCCACGGACCAGAAACCATGCCCAGCCGCCGAGGATGTGACCCAGCCGACCCCGCCATCGCCCGTCATCGTCGACGTGGCGCGCCGAGACGGACGACATGTGGCCTGTCCGCAAGCACGGC
The DNA here is from genome assembly GCA_937862675.1 of uncultured Actinomycetes bacterium. Classification (GTDB taxonomy): domain Bacteria; phylum Actinomycetota; class Thermoleophilia; order Miltoncostaeales; family Miltoncostaeaceae; genus CALMEC01. Next base: position 1,630 of record CALMEC010000014.1, on the reverse strand, counting down.
CGGGGACCGGACCGTCGGCTAGCCCGTCGCCTTCAGCCCGATCACACATCCCACGATGCCGGCCAGGAACAGGATCTTCAGCGGTGACGCGGCCTCTCCCCCCGCCGTCACCGCGTAGAGGACGGTGAGCGTGGCGCCGACGCCGACCCACACCGCGTACGACGTCCCGACCGGCAGCGTCCGCATGGCGAAGGCGAGGCCCGTCATGCTCAGCACCAGGGCCAGGCCGAAGACGACCGACGGGACGGGTCGCGTGAGTCCGTCGGAGCGGCCGAGGGCCGTCGCCCACACCGCCTCCATCACGCCGGACGACACGAGCACGAGCCAGGACATGGTCCCCTCCATGCGCCGTCTTGTCGCGGTCCGGGTACGGCGCCCTCGTCCGGTTGCCCAGGTGGCGGATGGATCCTGGCACATGGGCGGGCGGCCGGCGGCCCTCAAGCACGATCCGGATCCCCGGCGCTGCGTGATCGCGCACCGCCGGCTGGGACCGCTACATCCGCGCGGCGGGCAGACGTGACGGGAGGAACGGGGTGGCGTCCACGCTCTGCGACGCGCCGTCCACGATCATCTCGGCGACCATCCGTCCGGTGGCGGGCGCGAGCAGCATCCCCCACGACGCATGCCCCGCTGCGAGATACACGCCGGGAGCCCCGTTCACCGGGCCGATGAACGGGAGCCCGTCCACCGTCACAGGACGGAAGCACGATCGACGATCGATCACCTGCGCCGCGGCGAGCACACTCGACTGGGCGCCGGCCATCCGGTGCAGCGCGTCCGTGGCGACGACTGACGGATGGATCGCACGCGGATCGTCCGGCAGGGGGTCCGGCTCGCCGTATCCGTTGACGTAGACGATGCCGCCCTCGCGCGGATAGATCTCCGGCTGGCGGAACGCACCGTCCTCGTCCACGAACTCGGAGAACACCGCCTGAGCCGGCAGGTCCGCCTGCAGCGTGATGCTGGCGCTCTTCATCGCCACCACCTGCGGCAGCGCCAGCCATCGCTGCGCACGATCCGTCCACGGACCGAGCGCGAGCACGACCACGTCGGCCGGACGGACCTCGCCGTCGATCGACACGCCCCGGACGATGCCGGAATCCGGGTCACGGTCCAGACCGTCGACCACCCCGGTGACAAACGACGCACCCCGGGCGACAGCCGCCTCCACCAGCCCGCGCGTGAACTTTGCCGGCTCGATCTGCGCCGTGGTGTCGGGCGTGCCGATGATGTCGTGGACGACCGCGTTGCCGTCCAGCCAGTCCGGCGACGGATGACGGCGATAGCGCTCCACGGACCCCGCGGCGCGGGCGGCCACCGAAAGCGTCTCCATCGGCCGGTAGCCCACGGTGGACGCACCCAGCTCGTCCGCGATCTCGCGATGGAGGGCGAAGCTCGCGCGTGCCAGGCCCCCGAGCGGATTGCCGTCGTTCCAGTCGAGGGCGAGAAAGCCGCCGGACTTTCCGGACGCGGCAGCACCCGGCTCGGCTCGCTCGACCAGCGTGGGTGCCAGACCGCGCTTGGTCAGGTAGTACGCGACCGAGGCTCCGATCGCCCCTGCGCCGAAGATGATGATGCGTGGCGGGTCGGGCATCCCCGCATCATGCTCCTCGCCCCCGCCGAGCGGAAG
>CALMEC010000013.1 GCA_937862675.1 uncultured Actinomycetes bacterium | reverse complement strand
GGCCGAGGTGGACGGCGGCGCCGCCGCGCCGCAGCTCACCGGCAAGCGTCCAGCCCAGACCGCCGGGGTGCCGGTCACCGCCGGCGACCCTCCCCCGGGGCATGACCCACGCGTCCGATCCGGAGGGGTTCGTTCATCGGGAAAGAGGTTAGTCCGGTCCGGGGACGGGGGTCCGGCGTCTCCGAGGTCGTCAACCGGTGGGGGGATCCATGTCTTCGATACCCTTGCGGGTCATGGCCCGCATCGATGAGCTGCTGCGCGAGGAACGGACTCTCTCGTTCGAGTTCTTCCCGCCGAAGACCCCGGCGGGTGAGGCGCAGTTCGATCGTGCCGTGGCCGAGCTCGCCGCCTTGGGCCCCTCGTACGTCTCCGTGACCTACGGGGCCCTGGGCGGTGTGCGTCACCTCACGCGCGACGTCGTGCTGCGCGTCAACCGGGAGTACAGCTTCCCGGCCATGCCACATCTGACCTGCGTGGGTCATTCGCACGACGAGATCACCCAGCTCCTGGACGTCTACCGGCGCGGAGGGGTGGAGAACATCCTGGCGCTCGCCGGCGACCCGCCCGACGACGGCGCGGCGGGAGGAGACTTCCGCTACGCGACGGATCTGATCGAGGTCATCCGCGCCAGCGGGGACTTCGCCGTCGGTGTCGCCGCTTTCCCGGAGGGCCACCCACGTTCCGCCGATCTGGCCGGGGACCGACGCCGGCTTGCCGACAAGCTGGCTCTGGCCGACTTCGCGCTGACGCAGTTCTTCTTCGACATCGACGTCTACCGGCGCCTGGTCGACGATCTCGCCGCGCTGGGCAACATCACGCCGGTCATCCCCGGTGTCATGCCGTTCACCAGCATCGCCGGCACGCGGCGCATGGCCGCCATGAACGGCACGTCGATCCCGTCCGCCCTGCTGCGCCGGATGGACGCGGTGGCGGACGATCCGGAGTCCACGCGCCGGCTGGGCGTCGAGGTCGCCACCGAGCTGGTGCGTGACCTCCTGGAGGACGGTGTCCCCGGTGTCCATCTGTATGCGATGAACCGGTCGGCGTCGATCCGCGAGATCTCCGCGGCGCTCGACCTCGGATCCCACCCGGACCGCCATGTGCGGCCGGAGAGCATTCCGGAATCGCTCTCGTGAGACATGCGTCCCCTCCGGCCGGGCCGCCGGAGGGGACGGGGGACGCGGCGGACTAGCGGACGCCGAGCGAGACGCTCTTGCAGACCTTGGCGGCCTTCGCCTTCGTCGCGGCGACGCAGTAGCGGTACTCGTCGACGGTCACGTAGCGCTTCGGTGCGCCGACCGGGACCACGCGGACCCGGTATGCGGCCGGGAGGGCACCGAAGGCCAGGACCTTCCGGTACTCACGCTTGGCGTTGGGCCGGAGCGTGGCGACGGTGCTGTAGCCGCTCTTGGTCTTCTTCTGGATCAGCACGCGCACCGTGTTGCGGGCGGGCAGGCCCTCGACGTTCGAGAAGAAGCCGGAGAAGGTGACCCGCTTGGTGTACGACGAGTGATACGCGTTGGGGTAGTGCTTCAGGTAGGCGCGCGCCGTGAAGGTGTTGGAGTCGGTGTTGGCGGCGATCCCGTGGGCCGGTGAGGCGTAGACCCGCGCGAAGTAGATCGTGTTCTCGTTCAGGAAGGCACCCATGTTGATGGGCTGACCGGACCAGTAGTCACGGCTGGCGACGACCTGGTCGCCGGATCCGGTGCGGGCGATGAGGTCCACCTTCGCGTAGCCGGGTCCGCTGACGTATCCGGGCTGGACGCCGGCGTCGTTCAGCACACCGATGTCGAACGAGAAGTAGGTGTACGGAGCGGGGTACGCGTATCCCCCGCCCTTGACGGGGTAGGCGGACTTCTTGGGGACCGACGTCTTGGTGGCGTTGACGCCCAATTCGACGGTCGCCGCGTTGGCGCTCGTGGCGAATGCCGCGGCGATCGCCACGGCCAGGAGAACACGCTTCATCTTCCGTGCCTTTCGGGTCAAACGATGCGGGGCCCGCAACCTACGGACCTGCGGAGAACCTGTGAAGAGATTTCGGTTGGGCCCGAACATACTGCTTACAAACGCCCGCTGCGCGGCGTGTACCGGTGGGCGCTGTGCGATCCGGATCCACCAGAGGATCGTGAGGACGAGTACCGCGCCCAGCGCGTCGGTCCACGTGACCTTCTCCGGCAGGGACCCGCTCACCATCGTGATGGCGAACACGAAGACGAGCTCGATCTGCGAGACCGCCGCTGCCGCATCCGTGTCGCGGGAGACGGATGGCGCGGGCCCTCGGCATGTCGCGAACCCGCCGACGTCGACGCCGTGCGGGTCAGATCAGCGGGATCGTGTCCGCGGAACGGAGCGGCGTAGGAATCGAACCTACCGGGCGGGGGTGCACCCCTCCCCGCTCGTTTTGAAGACGAGTCGGGCCACCAGGCCCCGGCCGCTCCTCGCGGCCACAGGCTAGATGGTCATCCCGTGATCCCGCGGCGTGGTGCACGACACAGGCCGACGATTCCCGGCACGTCCCGGCCGACCACCAGGCGGGACGGACAGGCGGGACGGCATGCCCCCCGCGCCGGCCGACGCCGGGCATCCGCCGTGACCAGACCGCACATCCACGATCCTCCGGCAATCAACCGTCGGTGCCGGCGGGATCCCGGACGGCGGGCGGCGGCGTGGATGCCGCTCCAGGCCCATGGCGCTGGTGCCGGGGGCGGCGTTCCTCATGCCCTCGCGCACGACTGCCCGCGACTCGGCGGAGCCCTTGAAAACTGATGAGGTTATGTGATGATTGCTCACCGTCTCTAGCGGCGGATCGGTCAAGGAGAAGTGGCGACATGACGCGGAGATCTCTCGGGTTCACGGTCCTGGCACTCGGGTTGGCGCTGCCGGCGTCGGCGCTCCCCGCCACCACCGT
>CALMEC010000012.1 GCA_937862675.1 uncultured Actinomycetes bacterium | reverse complement strand
ATGACGCCGAGGTAGGTCTTCAGCATCATGTTGAACTCGCGCGGGGTCGTCCACTGTCCGCGGGTGCCGCAGTTGGGGCAGGCGATGTCGTCCAGCGGCACGTCGTCGGGGTTGACCGTCTCGCCCTTGGCCTCGGCCTTCGCGGCGACGGCCTCCTGCAGGTGGTCGGCGCGGAAGCGGCGATGGCAGGACTGGCACTCGGTGAGCGGGTCCGAGAAGGCCCCGACGTGACCGGAGGCCACCCAGGTCTCGCGCGGCAGGATGATGGAGGAGTCCAGGCCGACCACGTCGTCGCGTGCCGTCACCATCGCGCGCCACCACTGGCGCTTGATGTTCTCCTTGAGCTCGACGCCGAGGGGACCGTAGTCCCAGGCGGAACGGGTTCCGCCGTAGATCTCGCCGCAGGGGAACACGAAGCCGCGTCGCTTGCAGAGGTTGACGACGCTGTCGATCTTTGATGTGGTCTTGGCCATTGCGCAAGGCTACCCGGATGGCCTCGGGTGCGGCCGCTGTGGCCCGACCCCGCTGGAGGGCATCTGCCCGCCCGCCCCAGCCGGCCGTCGGGGCCGGGTTGCGGCATCGCATGGCTCTCGCGATATCTGCCGGGAGGGCTTCCGACGACCGCCGAAGGACATCCACCCGCCCTCATCGGCTCGCCCGGCCCGTCATGGGGGCAGCGGTGGACGATCCGTTCGTCGTCACCGTGGTGATTCGTGCGGATGGGTTCGATGCGGCCGTCGACGTGGACCCCTGAGATGAGGTCGCGAGCGGCGTCGGCGTCGGCAAAACCATCCTGTCGGATGGGTCGATGACGGGGGTACCATCCGGCTGACGAGATCGTGGAGTGCAACGGTGGGAGGATCTGCTGGTCCGGCGTTCTTCGCGGTGGCGTCCGTCATTTCGCGGATGGGGCCACACCACCGAGAGACCGGGTTCCCGTGTCTGGTCCGTCCGGACGAGCCCGTACGCGTCCCCGCGTCCACGGTGAACGAACTCGACATCCACGTCCATCCGTGGAACGACCCCTCGGAAGGTGCCGCACGCACCGGAAAGGCAACATGGCCACATTGACCTCTGAGTTCACACGGGACGCCGATCGGGCCCGGGAGATCCTCCACGTATTCGTCCGGCATGGCTTCGCCCTCAAGGTGGCCCACCACGCCGGGGTCGACACCGGCGGAAGCCCGGGGATCGAGGGGGCGCCCGCCGCGACGGTCGGCGAGCGGCTGTGTGCCGCGCTCACCGAACTCGGTACCACCTGGATCAAGCTCGGCCAGTCACTGAGCATCCGGCCCGACCTGGTCGGTGCCGACACCGCGCGTGAACTGGAGAGCCTGCAGACGTC
>CALMEC010000011.1 GCA_937862675.1 uncultured Actinomycetes bacterium | reverse complement strand
GTCGATGACGTCGCGCGACCCCAGGTGGGTTCCGTCGGACGCGACCGCGCCGCGCAGGACGGAGGCGATGACACCGGGACGGTGACGGATCACGCCGAGCCAGCGGAGCTTCCCGTCGAACGTCGCGCCCGGCACGAGGTCCAGGGGACGGGAGCCGATGTAGGCGTACGGGGAACCGGTCGCGACCATGAAGCTCGCGAATGTGTGCTCGACCTCCCCGTCGATCGTGACGACGGCGCCGGAGGGCCGCGAGGCACGGAGTGCGCCGGCCAGCGCCGTGGCGCCGAATCCCGCGTGACGGAAGCGCCGCTTGATCCACGGGTGGGCCTCGATGATCTGGACGGTCTCCGCGTCGATGCCGTAGCCGGCATTGATGCAAAACGTCCGGCTCACCCCCTCGGCCGTGAACAGGCCGAGGTGGACGTGCCGTCGCCGGGGGGCGGCGACGGCCTCCCGCAGGAGGGGGACGGCGGCGTGTGCCGGGTGCGGCCACCCGAGCGCGCGAGTGAACACGTTCGTGCTGCCGGCGGCGATCGGCAACAGTGCCGTGTCGGAGCCCGCCAGCGCATCGGCCGTGTCGGCCACCGTCCCGTCGCCCCCGAGCACCGCGACGATGGTCGCGCCGTCCGCCTGGGCCTCCCGTGCGATCTCCTCCGCGTGGTGGCGTGCCCGTGTGGTGTGGACGGTGAGGCCGTCCTCTCCGGTGAGCGCCTCGCGGATCTCGTCCACCAGGCGCGCCGACGCACGCGTTGCGGTGGGGTTCACGATCAGCACCACGTGCTCACCCATCGGAGGCGACCTCGACCTGGGCCATGAACCCGGCGATCAGCAGTGACACGGTGTCCGGATGCTCCCGCATGGGGAAGTGACCCGAGTCCGGGATCTGGACCAGCGCCGAATCCGGGATCCCCAGGTGAAGCACGGCGGCGTCCCCCGGCGGTGTGATGCGATCGTCCGTGCCGACGATCACGAGCGTCGGGACGCTCAGCTCGCCGAGGCGGTCGGTGAGATCGAAGGCGATCACGGCCTCGTAGTCGCGTGCCAGCGTCTCCGCGCCGTTGTCGACGATGAGGGCGACCTCCTCGGCATGGGTCGCCGTATCGATCCCCGGCCATCCGCGATTCAGCAGGCGGTCGGCGGCGTGGGCCACGTCGCTGCGGGCGGCGCCCACCGCCGCCTCCGGAACGGAGAAGCGCGCGGCGGTCGAGATCAGCACGAGTCCGTCGACCAGTTCCGGTGCGATGAGGGCGAGGTGCATCGCGATGGCGCCGCCCATGGAATGGCCGATGATGATCCTGGGTCCCGGCACCTCGCGAAGAGCGTGCGCCACCCACTCCGCGTTGCCGCCCACCGTCCGCAACGGCGTGCCGGCGGGGTGGCCCGGCAACGCCAGCACGTAGCACCCCTCGAAGCGCTGCTCCTGCGAGGCCCAGGTGAACGTGCCGCCGCCCGCGCCATGGAGGAAGACCGGACGTGCAGTCATTCACGGAGTGTAGAGGTCGGAGGACGGCCGACCACCGCCCTGTGCGCGGGAATGGGGGCGATCGGACGTCTGGTAGGCTGATTCTCCTGTGAAGGCCCTGCTCATCGCCGTCGATTTCGATGGGACGGTCACGCAGCGTGACACCCTTCACGTGATCGTCGAGGCGTTCGGAGACCCGGACGTCTGGGACTCGCTCGAGCCGGCGCTCCATGCCGGTGACATCACCGTGGAGGATGCGCTGGCGCGACAGTTCGCCACGGTCCACGCCACCCCGGAGGACGTCCGGGAGCTCGTCGCGGCGCGCGCGCCGATCCGTGCGGGCTTCGTCGACTTCGTCGGGTGGGCGCACGCGGCCGGTCACGAGGTCGTCGTCCTGTCCAACGGGTTCCGTTCCGTCATCACTCCCGTGCTGGCCGATGCCGGGCTGGGCGACCTCGAGGTCGTCTCCAACGACTGCACCTTCGCGTCCGGCGGCGCGGTGATCCAGTGGCAGGACCGCGGTCCGCGCTGCGACGTCTGCGACCGGCCGTGCAAGCGTGCTCCGCTGACCGAACGCCGGCGGGGCCGGCGCACCGTCATGATCGGCGACGGCATCTCGGACCGCTGTGTCGCCGAGATCGCCGACCGCGTCTACGCCCGCGACTTCCTGGCCCGCGATCTGGCCTCCCGCGGACGGCCCTTCACCCCGTATGACGACTTCGACCAGGTGCGCGCCGGGCTGGCGCGGATGGAGGCGGCTTGATGAGTTGGCGTGACGTTCCCGATGTGACCGGGTCACCCGACGGCTGGACGCGCATGGAGGAGGCCGTTCTCGCCCGCTGGACGGCGGACGACGTCTTCAACCGCAGCCTCCGCCTGCGGGCGGACGGCGAGCCCTGGGTGTTCTACGAGGGCCCGCCCACGGCCAACGGACGCCCGGGGTCGCACCACGTCCTGTCCCGCGTCTACAAGGACGTCTTCCCGCGCTTCCACACGATGCGGGGGCGCTTCGTGCCGCGCAAGGCCGGCTGGGACTGCCACGGCCTGCCCGTCGAGCTGGAGGTGGAGAAGCAGCTGGGCATCTCCGGGAAGCCGGAGATCGAGGCGTACGGCATCGCCGAGTTCAACGCGCGCTGCCGCGAGTCCGTGAGCGGATACCTGGACGAGTGGGAGCGCCTCACCGAGCGCATCGGCTTCTGGGTGGACACCACACAGGCGTACCGGACGATGGACACGCCGTACATCGAGAGCATCTGGTGGAGCCTCAAGACGCTCTGGGACCGTGGCCTCATCTACGAGTCCGACAAGGTCGTCCCGTACTGCCCGCGGTGTGGAACGGCGCTCTCCAGCCACGAGGTGGCGCAGGGCTACCGCGACGTCGACGATCCGTCCGCCTTCGTGCGCTTCCCGCTCACCGACGAGCCGGGCACCTCACTTCTCGTCTGGACGACGACGCCATGGACCTTGCCGGCCAACCAGGCGGCGGCGATCCATCCGGACGTCACGTACGCGGTCGTCGTCTCCGGCGACGAACGGCTGATCCTGGCTGAGGCGCTGGTCCCGCGGGTACTGGGCGAGGACGTGACCGTCGAGCGCACGCTGTCGGCCGTGGATCTCGTCGGCCGGACCTACGCGCCGCCCTTCCCGTACGTGGACGGTGCGCACGTGGTGGTGACGGCCGGCTTCGTGACCACCGACGACGGCACGGGCATCGTCCACATCGCGCCGCCCTTCGGCGAGGACGACCTCCAGGTGGGGCGCGACAACGACCTTCCCCTCACCAACCCGGTCGATCGGCAGGGCCGCTACACCGACCAGGTGACCGGCTACGCCGGACGCTTCGTCAAGGACGTCGACCAGGAGCTCATCGCGGATCTCACCGAGCGCGGTTTGCTGTTCCGCTCCGAGGTCTACCGGCACGCCTACCCGCACTGCTGGCGCTGCGGCACCCCGCTCCTCTACTACGCCAAGCCGTCCTGGTACATCCGCACGACGGAGTTCCGGGATCGCCTCCTCGATCTGAACTCCGGCATCGGCTGGCATCCCGAGCACGTGCGGGACGGGCGTTTCGGCCGCTGGCTGGAGGGCAACGTCGACTGGGCGATCTCGCGTGAGCGCTACTGGGGCACGCCCCTTCCGCTCTGGCGCTGTGACGACTGCGACCAGGTGACCGCCGTGGGCGGATTCGACGAGCTCCGGGAACGCGCCGTCGTGGCCCCGGGCGAGGACTTCGACCCCCACCGTCCGTACGTCGACGACGTGCTCCTGCGCTGCGGGTGCGGCGGTGAGGCCCGGCGCGTGCCCGAGGTCATCGACGTCTGGTACGACAGCGGCGCGATGCCGTTCGCGCAGCACCACTACCCGTTCGCCGGCGAGGACGTGCTGGACGGCCGGTTCCCGGCCGACTACATCTGCGAGGCACAGGACCAGACGCGCGGGTGGTTCTACTCGCTCCACGCCGAGGCCGCGATGCTGTTCGACAGTGTCGCCTACCGGAACGTGGTGTGCCTGGGGCTCATCCTCGACGGCGACGGCCAGAAGATGAGCAAGAGCCGCGGCAACGTGATCGAGCCCTGGACGGTGCTGGACCGCTCCGGCGCCGACCCGTTCCGCTGGTACCTGCTCACGGCGCAGCAGGCGGGCGAGTCCTTCCGCCTCACTCACGAGGCCATCGACGACGGCATGCGGCGCTTCCTGAACACCCTCTGGAACACCTACACGTTCCTCGTCACGTACGCGGCACTCCCGGACGGATGGGCACCCGGCGACGGGGCGCCGCCCGTCGCGGACCGTCCGGCCATCGACCGATGGGCGCTGGCGCGTCTCGCCGGCACGGTCGACCAGGTGACCGCCGACCTGGAGGAGTACGACGCGTTCTCGGCCGGCCGGGCCATCGCGTCCTTCGTCGACGACCTCTCCAACTGGTACGTGCGGACGGGACGCCGGCGCTTCTGGCGATCGGATGAGCGCTCCGACCAGGAGGCCGCGTTCGCCACCCTGCACGAGTGCCTCACCACGCTGAGCTCACTGGTTGCGCCGTTCTGCCCCTTCGTGGCCGATGAGATGTACGCGAACCTCGTGGCCGCCCACGACCCGGACGCGCCCGTCAGCGTCCATCTGACGGACTGGCCGTCCGTCGCCCCGGAGCGCCGGGACCCCGACCTCGTGGCCGCCATGGCGGCGGTCCGCGACGCGGTCTCCCCCGGGCGGGCCGCCCGCCATGTCGGCCATCTTCTCGGCCATCGCGCGGCACGTCAGCTTCGAGCGGTCGAAATCGAGCCGCGCCTGCAGCACGCCGTTGGTCAGCAGGTTGTAGAGGCCAGGATCGGCGCGCTGGATGATCAGCGCAGGCAGGGATGCCACGGCGCTGGTCGCGCTCTGGATCACGTTGCTCATG
>CALMEC010000010.1 GCA_937862675.1 uncultured Actinomycetes bacterium | reverse complement strand
TGTCGCGCATCGGTGTGCGCACGGCGCTCACCGTCGGGATGGTCTGCCTCGGCGCCGGCCTTCTGCTGCTCACCCAGATCGCCGTCGACACCTCCTACGCCAGCGGGCTCTTCCCCGGTTTCATCCTCATCGGCATCGGGCTCGGGTTCGCGTTCGTGCCCGTCTCGATCGCCGCGCTTGCGGGTGTGCCGCCGTACGAGGCCGGCCTGGCATCGGGGCTCATCAACACCAACCAGCAGATCGGCGGCGCCCTGGGCGTCGCGATCCTCTCCAGCGTCGCCACCACGGTCACCGGCTCGGTCAACTTCGCCGCCCTCACGCCGGCCAACAAGGTGGACCTGACCCACGGCTACGCGGTGGGCCTGGGCGTCGCGGCCGGTTTCGCACTGCTCGGACTCATCATCGTCTTCTCGATGCTTCGCGGAGACGAGCTGAAGCACGCCGGTCAGGACGCCGGGATGGTCCACGGGATGTGACCTCCGCGGGGACATCCGTCCCGTCCCGTGGGTCTTCGGCGGCACCGTGATGGACTAGTCTCGGCGGCGAAACCCTCCGGCGGCGGCGTGCATGGAACGCCGCGGTGGCGAGGGGCGGCAACATCCGCGTCGCCGGCCGGCCGCCGACGACGAAGATCCGACACGTGAGGTCACGGTATCCGCGATCACATCCAGGTGAGGGAGCGCCGTCATCCCATCGCGGGGTCACCGCCGGCCGGTGACCGGCGCCACACCACGCCACCGGCCCCGCCCCACGTGACATGAGACGTCTTGCCTCGCTCGCCGCCGGTCCGCGCGGGAAGTGGATCATGGTCGCCGCATGGATCCTCGTCATCGCCGTCGCCGGACCGCTCGGCGGCCGCTTCGAGTCGGTCCAGACGAACGAGCAGCGGGCCCGCCTGCCCAACGGGACCGAGTCGCTGAAGGTCCTCGACCTCTCCCGGGAGTTCCCGTCGGGAGAACAGACCCCGGCCGTCGTCGTCGTCCACCGGGAGGGCGGACTCACCGCCGCCGACCGCGCGGAGGTGACGGACATCGCCCACCGGATCGACGGGCTGACGGCACCGGGCATCGAACCGGCGCGACCGCCGGTGTACGCCCCCGGGGACGCGGCGGCGATCATCGTCGTCCCCATCCGGACCGGCGACATCGACGCCCTGGCCGACGCCGTCGCGGCGATCCGCACCGTGACGGACTCCACGACCGGGGGACTGCGCGCGGATGTCGGCGGTGGCGCCGGCTTCTCCGCCGACGCGATCACCGTGTTCTCGAACATCAACACGACGCTGCTCCTCACCACGGCGTCGCTCGTGTTCGTGCTCCTCATCCTCATCTACCGCAGCCCCGTCTTCTGGATCGTTCCGCTGGCGGCGGTGTTCGCCGCGGAGAGCGCCGTCCGGGCCACCGGCTACCTGGCCGGCGACGCCGGGCTCACCATCACGGGGCAGACGGCCGGGATCCTCCTGGTCCTCGTCTTCGGCGCCGGGACGGATTACGCCCTCCTGCTCATCGCCCGGTACCAGGAGGAACTCCGGCGCAGGGAGGACCGCCATGACGCCATGCGCGTCGCGGTCCGGAGCGCGGGGCCCGCCATCATCGCGTCCTGCGGCACCGTCGTCCTGGCGCTCCTCTGCCTGGCGCTGGCATCCGTCAACGGGACACGCGGTCTCGGGATCCTCGGCGCGCTGGGGGTCGCGATCACCGGTGTCACGATGCTCACCCTCCTCCCGGCACTGCTCGTCGTCGTCGGCCGCCGGCCGTTCTGGCCCCGCATCCCGCACGTGCGCGCGGAGGAGCCGGATGCCCCGCAGAGCGGGCTCTTCTCACGGACGGGCGCCCTGGTCGCGCGACGCCCCCGCGCGGTCTGGCTGACGACCACCGCACTCCTCCTCGTCGCGTGCGCCGGGCTCGTCCGCTACGACGACGGCCTGACCACGCTCGATCACTTCCGGGGAGGGTCCCCGGCCGTCGATGCCGAGCGAGCCGTCACGGCCGCGTTCCCGGCCGGCGCGTCCACCCCCGCGGAGGTGATCGTGCGCGGCGACCCGGCGCCGGTCCAAGCCGTTCTCGCGACCTCACCGCTCGTGTCGGCGCTCGGGCCGGACGAGTCCGGGCCACCGGGCATCCGGTTCACCATGACCCTCTCGGTGGGTCCGTACACCGACGCCGGGTTCTCCGCGATCCGGGAGATCCGGCGCCTCGTCGCGTCCACGTCCCCGCCCGGGGACGTGCTGATCGGCGGCCCGACGGCCATGGAGGTCGACCTCCGCGACGCATCGCGCTCGGACACGCTGCGTCTCCCGCCGGTCATCCTCCTGGTGACCCTCGCCGTCCTCGTCGTCCTCCTGCGGTCGCTCGTCGCCCCGCTCATCCTCGTGGCGACGACCGTCCTCAGCAACCTGGCGGCCATCGGCATCAGCGTCGTCGTCTTCCCCTGGATCTTCGGGGTCGGCGCCGTCGATCCGTCGTTCCCGCTGTTCGCCGTCATCTTCCTGGTGGCGCTGGGCGTCGACTACAACATCTTCCTCATGGCGCGCGTCCGCGAGGAGACCGCGGCCCGTGGCACGAGGGACGCGGTGCTGCGCGGCCTCACCTCGACCGGCTCGGTCATCACCTCCGCCGGGATCGTGCTGGCGGGCACCCTCTCCCTCCTGATGACGCCTCCCCTGGTCCCCCTCGCCCACGGCCGATTCGTCGTGGCGTTCCGCGTCCCTCTGGACGCGCTCATCGTGCGGACGGTGCTCGTCCCGGCCGTCGCGCTCGACCTCGGACGCCGCATATGGTGGCCATCGACCCTGGATGAAACATGAACCCGTCCGACGACGAGCGGGCACGGTACCCTACGAGCCAGACGCAAACCGCGTGTGTCCGCGCGCATCACGACCACCCCGAACCACGAGCCAAGCGTGCCTGAATCAGAGAACGTCCCCGTCGTACTCCCGTCCCTCGGCGAGTCGGTCACCGAAGCGACGATCGTCGAGTGGCTCAAGAAGCCCGGCGATCCCGTCGCTCTCGATGAGGAGATCTGCGAGATCACCAGCGACAAGGCGGACCTCGAGGTCCCCTCTCCCGCCGAGGGCGTCCTCGCCGAGATCATCGCCCAGCCGGGCGACACGATTCAGGTGGGTGAGCTGCTCGCACTGCTGGCACCGCCGGGGACGGCGGTCGACGGGCAGGCCCCGTCCGGCGGCGACGGCGCGAACGCGGACGCCGGCTCCCCGGGCCCCTCTCTGGAGGAGGCCATCGCCGGGGCACAGATCCTCGACATCACGCTGCCCAGTCTCGGCGAGTCGGTCACCGAGGCCACCATCATCGAGTGGATCAAGCAGGTCGGCGACCAGGTCGCCCTCGACGAGGAGATCTGCGAGATCACCAGCGACAAGGCGGACCTCGAGGTGCCGTCACCTGAGGCCGGGGTCATCACCGAGATCGTTGCCAAACCCGGTGACACCGTCGAGGTCGGCGGACTGCTCGCCCGCCTCGCCGTCGGCGTGACCGCGCCCACCGGGGGGGGATCCCCGTCCGGCGACGGCGCATCCGGCGCAGCGGCCGCCACGACGGACGGCGCCGCCGCCACCGCGGCGACCGGCCCCGCCACCGGGGGCGGCCTCGTCCCCCCGCAGGCACGGCGCCTGGCCGCCGAGAACGGCGTCAACCTGGACGCGGTGTCCGGCAGCGGCCCGCGCGGCCGCGTGGTGGCCGCCGATGTGGCCTCGGCCGCAGCGGCCGGCGGGACGGGCGCACC
>CALMEC010000009.1 GCA_937862675.1 uncultured Actinomycetes bacterium | reverse complement strand
CCGGGATCGAGTCCCGCGGCCTGGGCCTGCGCGCGGTCCGCCGGCCCTGGATACGAGATATGCAAGGAGAGGTGAAAGCGGCTGCGCGGGTTGCGCCAGTCGATGGTGTAGGCCCCTTCGGGCGTGCAGCCATCGCCCTCCTGCCGCTTGTGGCCCGCAGGCGCGAACCCCAATGCCACGCGATAGACGCGCAGCACCCGGCCGCCGCGGCGGAGCGTCAGGCGGCGCCCGACCTTGTGGACCTCCACCAGGTCGGCCTCCGCGAACCGCCGGCGCGCCTTCACGACCCGCGCCCGCACCCGGTCTCCCGGCGCCGTGTCGCGGCAGAAGACGACGTAGCCCTCGTGGCGCGCCACACCGGCCCCGCCGAAGGCGAGGTCGTGGACCTCGAGCTCGAGGACGTCGTCGCGGCGGGGGCGCTCCATGGACCTAGTATGTCGGTGTGCCCCCTTCGATACCGGACCTGGACGGGTACCGCTCCGACGCCGAGCGGTATCTGGAGGGGGCGGGCCCGGCCGCCGACCAGGCCTTCGCCCACCTCTTCTCCGCCGACGCGGTCACCGGCCTCATCGCGGAGACCGGCGGCGATCCGCGCCGGATGCGGGGCCTCGCGCGGTTCGCCGCCGAGGGGCATCTGCGCCTGGCGAGCGCCGGGGAGATGGCCGACGTGCACGAGCTGTTGCGCGCCCCGCTCGTCGCCGGCGGCCCGGACCTGCCCGAGCGCCGAATTGACGGTGAGCTTTCCGAGGCCCGCGGCGTGGACCGTCAGCCTGCCGGTTTCGGCGGCGGCAAGTGCCGCGGCGATGCCGGCGAACACGATGTACAGGCCGGTGGCCAGGGACGGGAGGCGTCCGTAGTAGATGACGTCCTGCATCGCGACGACGAACGGTGTGGCCGGGTTGAGCCACGTCAGGACCCAGACGACCTTGGTGTGGCCCTCCACCGCGCCGCTGGAGAACGAGTAGATGATCGGCGTGACGAAGAACCAGGGGATGAGCAGCGCCGAGACGATGTGCTCCAGGTCGCGGAAGTACACGTTGAGGACGGCCATCGCGAGCGCGCACCCGATGCAGAGGAGGACCGTGCTTGCGAGCACGACCGGGAGGAAGAGCAGTGCGACGCCGTGGTTGTCGGTGGTCACGATCGACGCGGGGATCATGATCGCGACCATCACGATCAGCGTGACGACACCGGATGACAGCGCGGACATCGGGAGGATCTCGCGGCGGAACTTGACCTTGGTCACCAGGTTCTTGTTGGCCACGAGGCTGGTGGCCCCGGCCACGAAACAGAGGCCGAAGAGCGACCAGAAGGCGAGACCCGAGAGCAGGTAGAGCCAGAACTGGGGGAACCCGTCGTTCATGGGCAGCAGGACCGAGAACACGAACGTGTACGTCAGCATCATCACGAGTGGCACGATCAGGGTCCATGCCAGCCCGAAGACGGACCCCTTGTACCGGCTGCGGACCTCGCGTCGGGCGAGGTTCGAGAACAGCTCCCAACTCGTATTGGTCGTTGCGCGCATTCGCCGGATGCTAGCGGGCGAATAGCTCATGGAGGCGGGTGACGGTGATGGCGGGGATGCCGGTCGGTTACGCTGACCGCGGTGAACGCGGGCGCTGTGACCAAGTGGGGGAATCCTCGGTGATCATCGTCGCGGACGACCGCGTCCGTGCGCTCGTGCGCGAGGTGGCCGGCGGCGACGCCGTCATCGTCGCCGCGGACGAGGTCCGCCGCGGGCAGAGGGTGGACCTCGTCGTCGAGGGTGGTCGTCGCCGGTCGGCGCCGGCCGTCTCCGGTCCCCCGCGTCTCGTCCTCGACGCGCTGGGCGGCTGCGACCGGGAGCGCCTCGTCTGGTGTCTCGACATGGGGCGGGGTCTCGACGGCGGCCTCGTCGCCGACCGCTGCCGGGTGGCGGCGCTGCGCGCCGAGGAGATCGCCGAGCACCTTCGGGTCAGGGCGCGCTCCTCCCTGGGGAAGGCCGCGTGGCACATGCGGCGGCGCGTGCGCGGCACCGCTGACCGGCGGGAGCACATGCCCCGGGGCGCGGGCGCCCTTCCGGTCGACACGGCCACGGACGATCCGCCGCTCCCGGAGAGACCGTCGGTCAGCGTGGTGGTCCCGACCCGGGACGGGCCGGAGCTCCTGGCGCAGATCCTGGCCGGTCTCGCCCGGCACCGGGAGGTGGCGGTGATCGAGGACCGCGCCGAGGCCATTGCCACCGCGATCGCCGAGGCGCGCGCGCATGGCGATCTGAGCGAGAATGCGGAATACCACGCCGCCAAGGAGGCCCAGGGGCTGAACGAGGCCAAGGTTGCAGACCTCGAGGACAAGCTGTCGCGCGCGCAGATCATCGATCCGCGCGAGCTGTCGGGCGACAAGATCGTGTTCGGCGCGACCGTGACCCTGCTCGACGAGGACGACAAGTCGGTGAAGTACCAGATCGTCGGCCAGGCCGAGGCGGATGTGAAGACCGGGCGGATCAGCTATAATTCGCCGATCGGCCGCGCGCTGATCGGCAAGAGCGTGGGTGATGAGGTCGAGGTGACCGTGCCGGCGGGCGACCGCTGGTACGAGGTCAGCAAGATCGAGTTTATTTGAACTTGATCGTCATCCCGGCGAAAGCCGGGATCTCGCGCAACTTGGCGCGCGCTTGCGGCCTGAGGCCCCGGCTTTCGCCGGGGTGACGAGTTTCCGTCAAAGATCCGGCTCCATCAGCCGATGCAGGTGCACTACCACATATTTCATCTCGGCATCGTCGACCGTGCGCTGCGCCGCGCCGCGCCAGGCATTCTCGGCGCTGGCGAAGTCGGGGAAGATGCCGACCACGTCGAGGTTGGACGGATCGACGAAATCCAGC
>CALMEC010000008.1 GCA_937862675.1 uncultured Actinomycetes bacterium | reverse complement strand
GCGTCCATCGCCGCCGCCGGCACCTCGATGTCGAGGTCGCGCGGCTGGACGGCGAAGCCGGAGAGGGCACGGGCCGTGCTGCCGGTGACGACCCACGGGACGTCCGCCTCGTCCAGGGTCCGGGCGGTGTTCCGGAGAGCCGTGAGCAGAGCGGCGTGAAGGGGTGCGGGCAACTAGAGTTCCTTGTCGTGGACGGACGCTTCTACATCACAACACCCATCTACTACGTGAACGCCGAGCCCCATGTGGGGCATGCGTACTCGACGATCATGTCGGACATCCTCGCCCGCCATCACCGGCAGCGCGGGGACGACACCTTCTTCCTGACCGGCACCGACGAGCACGGCGACAAGATCGCCCGCGCGGCGGACGCGCTGGGTCGTACCCCGAAGGAGCACACCGACATCATCTCGGCGCGCTTCCGCGAGCTCTGGGGCACGTTCGAGCTGTCGCACGACTTCTTCATCCGCACCACCGACCCGGACCACATCGCCTGGGTGCAGCGGATCCTGGAGCGCATCCACGAGGCCGGCGACATCTACAAGGACACCTACGGCGGCTGGTACTGCACGTCGTGCGAGGCCTTCTACGCGGAGGGGGACCTGCTGGAGGGCAACCTGTGCCCGCAGCACCGCCGTCCGGTGGAATGGGTGGAGGAGGAGAACTGGTTCTTCCGGCTGTCCGCCTACCGGGACCGCCTACTGCGTCTCTTCGACGAGAATCCCACCTTCGTGCGTCCCGCCCATCGCCTCAACGAGGCCCGGCGCATCGTCGAGCAGGTCGAGGACATCTCGATCTCCCGGGCCAACGTCACCTGGGGCGTACCCGTCCCGTGGGATCCGGAGCACGTCGTCTATGTCTGGGTCGACGCCCTGCTCAACTACGTCACCGCGCCGCACTACGCGGTCCCCGGCCAGGACCTCAGTGAGCGCCTCTGGCCCGCGGACCTCCACGTCATCGGCAAGGACATCCTGAAGTTCCACGCGGTCATCTGGCCGGCGCTGCTCATGGCCGCCGACATCGAGCCGCCCCGGAGCATCTTCATCCACGGCTTCATCCTGAAGGGGGGCGAGCGGCTCTCCAAGACGACGGGCAACCTCATCGACCCGCTGCCGTACGTGGAGCGCTACGGGATCGACGCCCTGCGCTGGTACCTGGCCCGCGAGATCCGCTTCGGCGAGGACGGGCCCTTCTCCGACGAGGGATTCGCGCAGCGCTACACGAGCGAGCTCGCCAACGAGTACGGCAACCTCGTCAGCCGTGTCGTCAGCATGGTCAGCCGCTACCGCGACGGCGTGGTGCCCTCCGACCCGGGGGGAGACCAGGAGTTCGCCGGACTCGTCGCCGAGCGTGCCGCGGCCGTGTCGGCGGCGCTCGACGAGTACGACGTGACGGTGGCCGCGGAGGAGGCCTGGAAGCTCATCCGGCGTCTCAACCGGCTGGTCGAGGAGCGCCAGCCGTGGGTGCTGGCCAAGGACCCGGAACGTGCGTCGGACCTGGATCAGGTGCTCGTCACCCTGACCGAGTGCGTGCGTGCCGCGTCGATCCTCCTGTGGCCGTTCATGCCGGCCGTCTGCGAGCGCGCCCTGGCGGCGCTCGGGGCACCGCTCTCGGCGCCCATGCTGTCCGACATCGCCTGGGGGAACGCCTCCGGTGCCGTGCTCGCGCCGCTGGACGGCCAGCTCTTCCCGCGTGTGGAGTCTCCGGCAGAGGCCCCGTAGCGGCGATGGCGATGGTCGACTCGCATACACACCTGGGATCGTGCGACGAGTCGCCGGCCCGTCTGGTGGAGGAGGCCCATGAGGCCGGGGTGGAGCGCATCGTCACCATCGGCTGCGGGCAGCGGTCCAGCGAGGAGGCCGTGGCGTTCTGCGACGAGTTCGAGTGCGTGTACGCCGCCATCGGCGTCCACCCCAACGACGCCGACCATTTCCGTCGGAGCGACGAGTCGTGGATCGGGGAGTTCGCACAGCATCCGAAGGTCGTCGGGGTCGGGGAGTGCGGCCTGGACTATTACCGCGACCATGCGCGCCCGGACGCCCAGCGGCGCGCCTTCGTGGCACAGATCGGGCTCGCGCGTGAGCTGGGTCTGCCGATCGTCGTCCACACGCGTGAGGCCGACGACGACACGCTCGACATCCTGGCCCGGGAGGCCGGTGATCACCCGGTCATCCTCCACTGCTTCAGCATGGTCACGAAGGTCGACGTGGTCGTCGAGCGCGGGTACATGACGAGCTTCGCCGGACAGCTCACCTACAAGTCCGCCGTGGACCTCCAGGAGGCCGCGCGTCGCATCCCGCCGGAGCATCTCCTGGTCGAGACGGACGCCCCCTACCTGTCTCCCGTCCCGCGACGGGGGAAGCCGAACCGGCCGGCCAACGTGCAGTACACCGTCGAGTTCCTCGCGAACCTCCGCGACGAGGACCCGGACGAGGTCGCCGCCCTCACCAGCGCCAATGCCCGACGAATCTTCGGCTGGACCGAGTCAGGTGGTTGATTCCACGGAAATCGCGGCGTGGTGCACGCCTCCGGCGGCGCGGATGCGCCACTGGACGCCTCGGAAAGGACACCACCCTGACCATCGGCACCCGGCAGCACCCTGCATCCGCCGATGACGCACCCCACATCCACGTTCCCGTGGAATCAACCACCTCGCCCGGGGCGGCTCGGCACCGCCCGGCTGATCCAGGCCCATGGCATCCGTCCGGACCGGGACTTCGGGCAGAACTTCCTTCTCGACGAGAACCTCGTCGACCTGGCCGTCCGGCTGGCGGAGGTGGGTCCGGACGACGTGGTCCTCGAGGTCGGACCCGGGGTCGGCACGCTCACCACAGCGCTGTCCCGGACGGCGCGGCACGTCCACGCGGTCGAGATCGACCGCCGGCTCGAGCCCGCCCTTGCCGAGTCGCTCGCCGAGTGCGCCAATGTGACGCTGCACTGGGGCGATGTGATGCGCATGGACCTCGCGGGGCTGGACCCGGTGCCCACCCGCCTGGTGGCGAACCTCCCGTATTCGATCGCGACACCGCTCGTCATGGAGTCGCTCTGGACGCTTCCCGCATGTGAGCGCTGGGCGGTGATGGTGCAGCGCGAGGTGGCCGACCGCTGGGGCGCCCCGGTCGGATCGTCGCTCTACGGCGCGCCGTCGGTGCTGATCCAGCTCACCGCCCGGGTGACGTTCCGCCGCGCCGTCGGCCGTGAGGTGTTCGCGCCCCGGCCCCGGGTCGACTCGGCGCTGGTCGCCCTGCGGCGCGCCGCGCCCGGCCCGGGGCCCGAGGTGCGGGCGGTCGTGCGCGCCGCGTTCTCGGCGCGCCGCAAGACCCTGGTCAACGCCCTGGCGGGGGCGGGCGCCGACCGCGCCCGGG
>CALMEC010000007.1 GCA_937862675.1 uncultured Actinomycetes bacterium | reverse complement strand
GGTACGGGGCATCGGTATAGGGGGAGATAAACGCACCGCCGGGGGCCCCCGCCTCGATCATGCGGTTGATGGCGTTGACGCCGGCACCGCCGACGCCGACGCACTTGATGACGGCGAGGTAGCTGTTGCGCTCACCGAACGTGGCCGGGGCCTCACGCCCCCATGCGGGCGGCTCGGCCGGCGGGGCCGGCGGCTCGGGATCCCGGTCGGTGGGGCGGAACAGCTCGGTGAGCGGCCCCTCCCGCATGCTCGATTTCTTGTCGCTCATGCTGCTGTCTTCACCTCGTTCCGGGGATCACGCGCGAGGAGCTCCTCCGCGAGACGCCGGTACCACCGGGTCGCCTGGCTGGCCTTGTCGTACGCGATGACGCTCTTGCCCAGGACCGGCGCCTCGGCGAACTTGATCGTCTTGCCGATGCGCGTCTGGAAGACGATATCGCCGAAGCTCTCCTCCAGAAGCATCACGGCCTCGCGGCCGTGGACGGTACGCCCGTCGTACATGGTGGGGATGATGCCCACGATGTCCACACGCGGGTTGAGGTGCTCCCGGACCTGGGCGAGTGTCTGCTGCAGGAGCGCGAGGCCGCGCAGCGACAGGTACTCGCACTGGACGGGGACGATGATCCCGTCGGCGGCCACCATCGCGTTGATGGTGAGAAGACCGAGCGACGGCGGCGTGTCGATGAGGATGTAGTCGTAGTGCCCGAGGTAGGGCGCGAGCGCCCGCTCCAGCTGACGCTCACGGCCGATCATGGCCGACAGCGCGATCTCGGCACCCGCCAGCTCGATGCCCGCCGGTGCGATGTCGACCTCGCGCGCCTCGATGATCTCGGAGAGCGCCGCGCCGCGCACGAGCACGTCGAACATCGTCGTCGAGAGCGTCTCCACCTCGATCCCCTGGCTCATCGAGAGGTTGCTCTGCGGATCGAGGTCGAGCGCGAGGACACGCGCGCCGCGCTCCTTCAGGGCGACACCCAGATTGAGCGTGGTCGTCGTCTTGGCGACGCCGCCTTTTTGATTTGCGAGCACCAGCACATGTGCCGGTCGAGACATGGACGCACTCCTGGCGAGAGTTGGCGTCTGGCGGATTCTACGGCGGCCGGAGTATTCCTCCTACCCGGTGGGGCCGGCGTGACCCAATTTGAGGGGCGGACGGCGCCGGTCCACGGTCATATATCGGATGCCGTCTTCACCCTCACGGACCACGCGGGTGGTGCCACTCGGCACGAGGACGCACTGTTCCGCGGTGACGGCGATGTCCTCGTCGTCCACCGTGACGGTGCCGCCGCCGGCAAGGATGACGAGGAGCACGTCCCGTTCGGCGTTGACGTGCGCGTCGACACCCTCCCCCGCCGGCCACTGCACGAGGTTGACGTTGAGGTCCGTGCTGGCGAGCCCCCAGAGGACGGCCCGTCCGTCGGCTGCGCCGAGGGAGCGGACCTCGGGTCGACGGGCGTCCGTGTCGTCGGTGTCGGTCATCCCGGCCTACTCCGGGGGGAGCTCGAGCCGGCGCTGCCCCGCCCAGGCGGCGGCCTGCGAGCGGCGCTGGAACCCGAGCTTGCGCAGGAGCTGGCTGACGTGGTTGCGCACCGTCTTCTCGGAGAGGTGGAGCACGTCGCCGATGGCGCGGTTGGTGTAGCCCTCCGCGATCAGCGTGAGCATGCGCCGTTCGCGGTCGGTGAGCCCCGCCAGCTCGGCCTCGGCCTGCTTCGCGGAGAGCTCACGGAACTGGTTGAGCAGCGCGCCGGCCGCACGCGGGTCGAGCGACGAGGCCCCCTCCGCCGCCTCACGGATCGCGCGCGTCAGCTGGTCGGAGTCCGCCTGTTTGAGCAGATAGCCGTTGGCACCGGCCATGACCGCGCCGACGATGGCCTCCTCGTCCGAGTACGACGTCAGCATGACGACGCGGATCTCGGGGTGGGCCTTCTTGATCTCACGGCAGGCGTCCACGCCGCTGCCGTCCGGCAGCCGCACCTCCATGAGGACGACGTCCGGCCGCGCCCGGTCGGCGGCCGTGATGGCCTCGGCGACCGTCCCCGCCTCGCCGACCACGCGGAATCCGCTGGTATGGGCCAGAAGGGAGCGGAGTCCGATGCGGACGACCGCGTGGTCGTCCACGATCAATACCCTGATGATGTCCGTTGTGCTCACCTGACGATCTCCTGGTCCGGCGATTCAAATTCCTCGGATGAGTCGAAGTCCAGGGGGATCTCGAGCGCCACCCGCGTGCCACTGGTGCCCGAACGGCCGATGACCGCACGCCCCCCGAGCCGTCGTGCCCGTTCCTGCATGTTACGGAGCCCCTGCCCGGAGTGACGGGGTTCCTCGGGAATCCCCTCCCCGTCGTCCTCGATGACGAGGTCGAGCTCGTCCTGCGCGAACGAGAGCCCGACGCGGATCTCCCGGGCGTGTCCGTGGCGTGCGGCGTTGGAGAGCGCCTCCCGCAGCACCTGCTCCAGGTGGTGGTTGACCTCGTCCGGGAGCTCTCCGGCCTCGTGGGCACCGGTCACCGACATCCGCACGTCGACACCCGTCGTCTCCTCGAACGTCCGCGCGACGTCCTGGAGGGTCGCGGCCAGGAGCCGTGGCCCGCCCTCCGAGCGGCGCAGACCGGAGATGTATTCGCGGATACCGGCGATGGTGGCGTTGAGCCCCTCGATGACGTCCCGGACCTCGTCGCGCGTCGTGCCCGAGGCGCGCATCGCCACCGACTCCAGGTGCAGGCCGGCCGCGTACAGCGACTGGATGGTGCCGTCGTGGAGGTCGCGCCCGAAACGCTCACGCTCCTCGGCCACGGCGCGTGCGCGGTCGACGAGCTCCAGCTGGGTCTTCGCCTCCACGTTGAAGATCTCGAGGAGGCGGATGGCGAACACGCAGAGGGCGAGACCGACGATGGCGCGGAACACGGAGAGCTGGATCGCCGCGCTCGTCAGGCGGTCGCCGTCCGACAGGACGTCCGTGGGATCCCAGAACGGCCCTCCCACGATCGGCAGCGCCACCACACCGTACATCACGATCGCCACCGCCATGCCGGCGACGAGGCCGCGGCCGGTGTCGGCCTTGGTCAGCGCGATATAGACTTCCTGGCCGAGATCGCGCGTGCCGACCAGCGCCGTGATGACCAGCATCGAGATCGCCAGCATGATCGTCTGGTTGAGGCCGAGCAGCATCTCGGGCAGCGCCAGCTTGAGCTTGATCTTGGTGAGAATCTGGAACGGCGTGCAGCCGGAGGCGATGCCGGCCTCGATGAGCTGGTGGTCGACGCGGCGCAGACCCAGCGCGGTGTAGCGGATCACCGGCGGGGGGGGGGAGGGGGCGACGGCGGACCTGGCCCGGGAAAAGCCCACCCGGGAAAGCAACACC
>CALMEC010000006.1 GCA_937862675.1 uncultured Actinomycetes bacterium | reverse complement strand
CGGCAGGTTCGCCAGCATCGCCAGGCCGAGGCCGACCACCAGCGCGCCGGGCACCGTGATCAGCGTGATCAGCACGGTGTTCTTGGTGGCGTTCCAGAAGTCCTTGTCTTCGAGCACGAGCAGGTAGTTCTCGAAGCCGATGAACTTCGCGGCGCCGCCGCCGGACACCGTGCCGGCACTCGTCGCCGTCACCGCTGAACGACCGCCGGCGTGGACGGCCGGGCCGTCCCCCGGTTCGGGCGGCCGTCGTGTCCGGATACCGGCGGAACTGCTCGTGCCGTCGTCACGCGCTGTGCCCCCGGCCCCGGTGCCACGCCGTTCCCTGGCCCGGACGGCCGACCCCCTGCGGCCCCGCCAGACGTACCTGCGCCAGATCGGCTGGACCCGCCCCCGCGAGGTCATCCGGCCGGTGGTGGCCGTTCTCGACACCGGCGTGGACGCACGGCATCCGGATCTGCGCGGTGTGCTCGACACGGTGCGGGCGCGCTCGTTCGCGGGCGGCTCGCCGCTCCGCGATCCGTCGGGGCACGGCACGCACGTCGCGGGGATCATCGGCGCGGTCAGCGGCAACACCGTCGGCGGGTCGGGCGTCTCGACGGCGCGGATCCTGCCGATCCGGATCACGGATGCGAGCGGTGTCGCGTCCACGTCGTCGCTGGTGCGCGGCATCCGCTACGCCATCGCATGCCGGGTGGCGGTGATCAACATCTCGCTCGGCGGCCGGGGCTACTCCGAGCAGGAGCAGCTGGCCGTGCAGGACGCGGTGCGGGCCGGGATCGTCGTGGTGGCCGCCGCCGGCAACGGTGGCCAGAGCGGCGACGAGCCGGAGTATCCGGGCGCCTACCCGCACGTGATCGCCGTGTCGGCCGTCAATCCCCGGGGCGTGCCTCTGGCCCAGTCGACCGGGGGTCCGCAGGTCACGATCGCCGCCCCGGGATGGCGCATCCTCTCGACGGCGCCCGGCGGCCGGTACGGGACGCGCTCCGGGACGTCGATGGCCGCCGCGGTGGTCTCCGGGGTCGCCGCCCGCATCCGGGCGAACCGGCCGGTCCTCAGCCCGTCGCAGGTCAGCTCCCTGCTCGCGTCCACCGCCGCCGTCACGCGCGGCAGATGGCGCGATCCCCGGCTCGGCGCCGGGGTCGTCTCCGTCCGGGGCGCGCTGAGCGCCCCGTCCCCGCCGCGCGATCGCCCCGAGCCGGACGACGATCCCTGGACGGTGCGCTCGGCGCCGGAGTTCCTCCCGGATGCGATCCGGACCGCGAGCGCCACGGCGACCCTCCAGCCGTCCACCGACGACTCGGACGCCTACCGGGTGTATCTGCGGGCCGGATCGCCCGTCACGATCGAGGTCGAGGGGGCGGCACCCGGGATGGACCCCGACATCTGGATCTGGCGCCCCGGTGCACCGCGGCGCCTGGACACGGTCCGCCCGTCCGACCTCCGGGACTGGCGCCTCACCGCGTCCGTCGGGGCCGGTACCACGGAGCGGCTGGAGGTGACGGCGCCCGTGAGCGGCGTCTACACCGTCGAGGTCCGGGTCAACGCCGTCGGCGGGCCGTACCGCATCACCGCCACGCGCGGTGCGGAGTGACCCGCCCGGACACGTCACGCCGGACGGGCGGACGATGACACGGCAGAATGAGGGGATGAGTCCTCGATCCCGCCGTCCGGCCCCGCCGGCTGACCTCGCCGACCCCGCGCTCTACATCAACCGCGAGCTCTCGTGGCTCGAGTTCAACCATCGGGTGCTGGCACTGGCGGCGGACGCCGACATGCCGCTTCTGGAGCGGTGCAAGTTCATGGCGATCTTCTCGTCGAACCTGGACGAGTTCTTCATGGTGAGGGTGGCGGGACATCAGGACGCCCTCGAGCAGGGCCGTGAGTCGAGTTCCCCGGATCAGATGACGAGGGACGAGATCCTGGAGGCGATCTCAACACGGACCACCGAGCTGCTCGAGGAGCAGGGACGCCTCTGGAACGAGGAGATCGTGCCGGCCCTGGCACACGAGGGCATGGCCATCCTCTCGCTGGACGATCTGGACAGCCGTGCCCTGCGACGCGTGAAGACGATCTTCTCCCAGCAGATCTTCCCCGTCCTCACCCCGCTGGCCGTCGGCCCGGGACAGCCGTTCCCCTACATCTCGGGGCTGTCGCTCAACCTGGCCGCGACCGTGACCGATCCCGGCACCGGGGAGGCGCGCCTCGCGCGGATCAAGGTCTTCCCGGGGCTGCCGCGCTTCCACGCCGTGCCGGGCGGCTTCGTCCCCACCGAGGAGATCGTGCGCGCGCATGTCGACCGGGTCTTCCCGGGCATGGACGTCACCACGTCGGCCCTCTTCCGCGTCACCCGTGACGCCGACTTC
>CALMEC010000005.1 GCA_937862675.1 uncultured Actinomycetes bacterium | reverse complement strand
CGACCCTGAGGACAAGGCCGTCATGGCGTCGTTTCTTCTCGACCGCATCCGGGCTGGTGCCCGATCACGGGGATCCAGCGAGGGGCGGCTCCGTCACGTCACGGTCCTCGAAGAGGCGCATCGTCTGCTTCCGCGTCTGGTGCCGGCCGGAGGAAATGACGGTGGCGATCCGCGCAGCGCCGGTGTCGAGGCCTTCTGCAACGCGATCGCCGAGCTCAGGTCCGTGGGAGAGGGCTTCGTTCTCAGCAGCCAGAGCCCGTCACGGCTGGCAGCGGCCGCAGTCGACAACTGCGGCACACGCATCCTCCACCGGATCGAAAGCTCTGCGGACCGAGAGGTGGTCCTGAACGATCTGGATGCCAGCGATCTCGAGCGGCAGGCGGCCGCACGGCCCCGGGTCGGCGAAGCAGTCGCACGGTGGCCCCATCTCGACGAGCCGGAGATCATCCAGGTCGTCGCCGGCGCCGGCGTGAACAGCGGCGCGGTGGTCACGACGGAGCGCGTTCGGGAACGCATGGCCGACGAGACCGTTCTGGTGCGGAGTCTTCTTCCGTATCCTATGTGCACGCGCGAGGTGTGCCGATCCGGCTGTCAATCTCGCGTGCGCGCCGACGGGCAGGAGATCGCCGAGGAGACGGCGGCGTTTGCCGGCGCGACGTGGAAGGAACACCCGCCTCGTGAGGCCGTGCCGATCATCGCGCGGCGCCTTCGCGACGCGGCGGACGACGACATCCAGTCGGCGTACTGCGCGGCTGCACACCTCGCCGCATACGGTCACGCACTGTCTGGCGCGCCCCGACGTGTCGACATCGCCGCTCGTGTGCGCGACGCGCTGGAGGAGATGTGAGCCGCTCGGCTCCCGAGTGGGAGGAGGACCGGGTGGTTGAGGTACGCGACACTGACGATGTCGGCGGTGCCGATGGATGGCGGCCGACCGACGGCGACGACGGCTGGGGTGATCATCCCAGCGACGTCGGAGCGCAACGCGCCGATCGGTCGGAGGAGGTCGACCGGACCGACGAGCCCCGGGACGAGCAGATCGCAGCCGACCGTGCTGCGACGGGCGATCAGGATGACCCACAGGCACGAGTGCTCGACGCCCGACCGGAGTCCACCGATGCGTCCCACTCGGAGACACTGGACGACATCAAGGTGTCGGAACCCGAGTTGGGTGAGGAACGGGAGGCTCCGGCCTCGGTCAGCGACGACGGTGAGCACGAGTCCCACGACGTGCCGGATCATGAGGACGAGTCGGCGGTCGCCGAGAGAGAAGCGGGGCAGAAGGTCGTCGACGCGGAGTCCGCGGTCGACCATGCTGAGGAGCCGACGCTCCCCGAGATGCCAGATGACGTCGAGCCTCTGGACGAACGATCCGCGGGGGAACTGGACGAACTCCGGTCGGACCGTGCCGAGGTACCGGCGGGGGGCGAAGGCGACCAGGGGGCGGAGGCGGGGCGCCG
>CALMEC010000004.1 GCA_937862675.1 uncultured Actinomycetes bacterium | reverse complement strand
GCCACGGGCCTGAACCAGAAGAACGCCTACCTGCTGATGTACCTGTGCACCGCCATCTACCCCGAGCACCTGGCCGCCCTGGGACCGGACCATTCACAGGGCTTCATCGACCGGCTCAACAAGAACTCCAAGGACCTGTTCGGCAAGGAGAGCGCCACCCGCTTGGCGTACCTCTTCGACTCTCCCTCCTTCAGTTTCATCTCCAAGGCCACCGCCGCGGGGTACGACCCGGAGGTCATGGTCATCGGGGACATGGCCACCATCCCGGGCACGCCCCTGCCCGGGGTCGCACCCGTGGCGATGCAGATGGGCGACTACGCCGGACAGCGCGTGCTGCGCGACCTGCGGGGCGAGGAGGCCGCCCCGTTCCGCTATGTGGACAAGGGCAGCCTGGCCACCATCGGGCGTGCCCGCGCCGTGGCCACCATCCGGGGCATGCGCTTCTCGGGGGTCTTCGCATGGTGGCTCTGGCTGGCGGTCCACCTCTTCTACCTCATCGGGTTCCAGAACCGCTTCATCGTGATGACGCGCTGGACCTGGAGCTTCCTCACCCATGGGCGCGGGGCACGTCTCATCACCGGCACGGATCCGAGGGCACCTCATCTCCGCCGCGGCACCGAGGACGGCACGCGGACCGGGTCGCGTCCGACACGGGTCTGACGCCCTCGGGGTCACATGACGTCGACCACGGCCAGGACACGGGACCCGAACCGGCGCGCCCTCGCCGCGGTCATGACGGGCGACCATGTGAGGGCCACCACGACGACCGGTCCCCGGGGCGTGTCCACGATCGCCGCCGTGTGACGCACCGATCGGATCCATCCGTTCTTCTGGGCCGCCAGCCGGTCGGCGGACATGCCACCCAGGACACCCGCGTTGTCGCCGCGACGCTCCGAGGCGAGGAGCGCACCCAGCACGAAGCGCGCCTGACGTGATGTGAGCCCCGATCGCCGGCGGGCACCGGCGTCGCCCAGTGAGCTGTCGTACAGGACGGTGAGGACACGGCCCAGGTCGGCCGCCGTCGTCACGCGACGTGAGACGATCGGCGGAGCGACAGGGTCCGGGAGCCGCGCCGTGGCCACGCGATAGGCCGCGGGGAAGGTCGAGCGTGCGGCCCCCATCGCGGTGAGGCGTCGCTGGACGGAGGCCGTCCCGCCGACCAGGGGCAGCAAACGGTTGGCGGCGAGGTTCGAACTCCGGGCGCCGATCGCCCTTACGTCCGCCGCGAACGGGGAACGATCCGGTGCCCTCCCGGCCCGGCGGGCGGCCTCGATCATCACGGCGAGCTTCACGGTGGAGGCGGCGGGAAAGCGTGCTTCCGCGTTCCATCCTCCGGTGCGCCCGGAGCCCACGTCGCGCACCCATGCCGCGCCGACACCGTCCAGGGCGCCGGCCGCGCGCCGGAGCGCGGCGTCCAGGTGCCCGTCGGACCGCTGCGTACCGGCGGGCACCCTCCAGCCGGCCGGCATGATCCAGACGTCGTCGGACGTCGCCGTCGCAACCGCGCGCCCGCCTCGCGACAGTCCCACGGACACGGAGTGGCGCCCCGCCCCGTCGGGCAGGCGCGCGGTGCCCCCCCCGCCGTGCACGGCGAGGGCGCCCACGACTTGGCCGTCGATCCGGACCTCACCCGCGTCGGCGCCCGGCGGGAGCACCACCCGCACGGAACCGGCCGCCACCGCGTGCGGGACCGGTTCGGTCAGCACGACCGCGGGAGGAAGCGGCGCTCCCCGGCGGGACGGGACACGGCAGTCGCGAACCACGACGGCCACCCGCCGCCGTCCGGCGGCGAGCGCGGACCGCGACGTGCGGACCTGTCCCGGATCACGCCGGTCGAACCCGTCGGCCACCCCGACCGCCGCCTGAGCGATGCGGCGGAGTCCGTCACGAAGGATCCGGCATCCGATCGTGTCCGCCCTCGTCACGTCGACCCGATTCTCCAGCAATCGGGCATGGTCGTACGCGCGCTGCAGCGACGCCTCGTCGGCGGGATCCGCGCCCGCGGCCGCACGCACGACGAGGGGCAGGTCGCGATCGTATAGCCGGATCACCGCCCCGTCGGAGGCGCCCGCCCGCGGGACGGCGCTCAGGCCGCAGACCACGCCTGCCGTCACGCACACCCTCACGATGCACGGGATCGTTGACCCGATCTTCATTCGCCCGCCGCTCATCTGTGGGTAGGGTGGCAGGATCGAATCACTCCCGAGAGTGACCGGTGTTGCCTCCCGCGGGTGACGACGGCGCCTTCCGGCGGCGTCTAGGCTCGCAACGTCCCGTCCCCAGACCGACCCACCGCCCGATCGGCCGCTCGGGAGCCAGTGGAACAGAAGGAGCGCTCGTGAGTGACGAAGCCGTCCAAACAAATAGCCAGAGCGTCATTCGCGCCACTGGGGTGACCCGGACCTACGGCCATGGTGACACCGCCGTCGAGGCGTTGCGCGGTGTGGACCTCGAACTCGTGGCCGGGGAGTTCGTGGCCGTGATGGGCCCGTCGGGCTCGGGCAAGTCCACGCTGATGCACATCCTCGCGGGCATCGATCGCCCGACGGACGGCGAGGTCTGGATCCGCGACCGCGAGATCACCTCGCTGAACGACAAGGAGCTCACGCTCCTGCGGCGCACGGCCGTCGGGTTCGTCTTCCAGTTCTTCAACCTGCTGCCCATGCTCACGGCGGAGGAGAACATGGATCTGCCGCACGAGATCGCCGGCACCAAGCCGGACCCGGAGTGGCGGAAGCTCCTGGTCGACGCCACCGGCCTGGGTTCCCGTCTCAGCCATCGCCCCGCGGAGCTGTCGGGTGGACAGCAGCAGCGCGTGGCCATCGCCCGCGCCCTCCTCACCCGGCCGGATGTCGTCTTCGCCGACGAGCCCACCGGGAACCTCGACTCGCGCACGGGCCAGGAGATCCTGCAGCTGCTGCGGCGGTCCGTCGACGAGTTCGGTCAGACGATCGTCATGGTGACGCACGACCCCTTCGCCGCCTCCATCGCCGACCGTGTGGTCTTCCTCCAGGACGGCCTCGTGGTCCGTGACGGCGGGAGGATGGACGGCAGCGAGATCTTCGACGTGATGAAGGGACTTGAGTAGATGCTCAAGATCGCCATACGGAACATCCTCGCGCGCAAGCTGCGCTTCTTCATGACGGCGATCGCCATCGTCCTCGGCACCGCCATGATCAGCGGCACCTACGTCCTCACGGACCAGATCAACGGCGCGTTCGACGACATCTTCCAGCAGGCGAACACCGGGACGGACGTCATCGTCTCGAAGAAGATGGCGTTCGACTCGCAGACCGGCGCCCAGAGCGAGCCGATCGCCGCCGACGTCGTCGAGCGCATCCAGCACGTGCCCGGCGTCGACCAGATCGAGGGCTCCGTCTCCGGGACGGGATCGCTGGTCGTCGACGGGAAGAGCGTCACGAGCCTCGGAGGCGCACCCGCCCTGCTCGTCTCCGACTCGGGCAACAAGCAGTTCAACGCGCTGACCTACGTGAAGGGCGCACGGCCCAGCACGGCCGGGCAGATCGCGGTCGACCAGGGATCCGCGTCCAAGAACCACCTCATCGTGGGCCAGCGCGTCAAGGTGGCCACACGCACCGGCCTGCATCCCGCCACGCTCACCGGGGTGTTCAAGTTCGCCGGTGCCAGCTCCCTCGGCGGCACGCTGATCACCGTCACGACCCTGGGGGACGCCCAGAAGTGGCTGAACATGGAGGGCCAGATCACCCAGGTGGCGGTGAGCGCGCAGTCGGGAACGAGCGCGGACGCACTGCGCGATCGCATCCGCGACACGCTCGACAGCCCCCAGTACCTGGTGGAGACGGGTCAGCAGAACGCGGACCGGCAGGCCGAGGACATCCAGTCCGGCCTCAGCATCATCCGCAACACCCTCTTCGTCTTCGCCGCGATCGCGATCCTGGTCGGCGGGTTCGTGATCTTCAACGTCTTCTCGATCACCATCGCTCAGCGGGTCCGCGAGATGGCCATGCTCCGGACGATCGGTGCGCGTCGCAGCCAGATCATGCGCAGAGTCGTCATCGAGGCCCTCATCATCGGCCTCGTCGCGTCGATCATCGGGATCTTCGTGGGCGTGCTCCTCGCCATGGGCCTCAAGGCGATGCTCGACGCCTTCGACATCGGACTCCCGTCGGCGGGCATCAGCATCCATGCGAAGACCGTCATCGTGCCCCTCGCCGTCGGAATCGTCGCCACCCTCCTCGCCGCTCTGATCCCGGCGATCCGGGCCACCCACATCGCCCCGGTGGCGGCGCTCCGCGAGGGTGCGGTCATACCGCGGTCGCGGCTCCATCGCTACACGCCGTGGATCGGCCTGGGTGCCCTCGTCATCGGACTGGTCATCACCCTCGTCGGGGTCAACTCCGACGGGACGGTCACCCGGGTCCTGGGCACCGTCGGGGTCGGGCTCCTGCTCGTCCTCTTCGGCATGGGGGCCGTCATGCGGCTCCTGATCCGCCCCCTGGCAACGGCGATCGGCGCACCGATCTCCGCGATCTTCGGCCAGCGCGCACGGCTCGGACGGCAGAACGCCGCACGTGACACCACGCGCACGGCCAGCACCGCCGCCGCGCTCATGATCGGCATCGGCCTGGTCGTGTTCGTCGCCGTCTTCACCGACGGCATCAAGACGTCGTTCTTCGATGCGATCGACCGCACCATCCAGGCGGATCAGATCATCATGGACAACTCCTTCCAGCCGCTTCCCGCCGGTGCGGTCCAGACGGCGAGGGACACCCCGGGCATCGCATCGGTCCTCGGCGTGGGCACCGTCGAGACGCGCATCGACGGCAGGAACACGTCCCTGTCGGCCATCGACCCCGGGCAGGCATCCGAAATCGTCCGGTTCGACTGGCGTGACGGCGGCTCGGACGCCCTCCTGTCGAAGCTCACGGGCGACGGCGCCCTCGTGGAGCAGGGGTACGCGACCGACCACGGGATCTCGATCGGAGACCACCTGACACTGCACTCCATCTACGGATCGTCGGCCGGGGTGAACGTCGTGGGCATCTATCACGACCCGCAGATCTTCACCGGGGTGACAATCGGCGACGGCGTCTACCGACGACTGACGGACCAGCCCGACGTCTCGCTGGTGCTCGCGAAGATGAAGCCGGGCGCCGATCTGGACGCGACCACCGCGGCGCTGAAGAAGAGCTTCCAGGAGAGCTACCCGACCGGGGTCGTCCGCACGCGCGCGGAGTACCGGGACTTCATCAGTGGGCAGCTCAACCAGATCCTGGGCATCTTCTACGTGCTCCTCGCCCTGTCGATCATCATCTCGCTGGTCGGGGTGATCATCACGCTGCTGCTCGCCGTCTACGAGCGCACGCGTGAGATCGGAATGATGCGCGCGGTCGGCGCCACCCGCGGACAGATCCGCAGCATGATCACGTTCGAGAGCGTGATCACGGCGATCATCGGCGCGATCGTGGGCCTCGTGCTCGGCCTCATCCTGGGCTACGTCATGATCAAGGGTCTGGAGTCACAGGGGCTGTCGTTCTCGGTCCCGGTCGGAACCCTGATCACGGTGCTCGTGATGGCGGTGTTGGCCGGCCTCCTCGCGGCCATCATCCCGGCACGACGTGCGGCGAAGCTGCAGCCGCTGGAGGCGTTGCACTACGAATAGCCGTGCCGGCGGGTGGACGGGGCACCGCCCTCCCCCCGCCATGCGCGGTGACACGTCGCCGACCCGTGACCATCCTCAGCCTCCTCATCCTCATGTTCCTCGGAGCGCTGCTGGGACTCGTCGAGTCGGGCCTGCCGCCGCGCACCATGCGCCTGATCCTCGTCGGACAGACGATCCTCGTCCTCCTCGGATGCGTGGCCTTCGTCGTCCGGCTGGCCTCCCATGACCCGTACTTCGGCGACAGCGGTCCGACCTACTGGGAGTGGGGCGGCATGGACCCCGGTCACGTCGGCACGTACGCATACCTCGGCGTGTCCCTGGTGGCCGTCGTCGCGCTGATGTTCACCGCGCTGCCCGTCTCGGCGAATCCGCCGAGACGGTTCTCGCGGGTCCTCGTGGCATCGGCGATCGTGCCGTTCGTCGGGTTCGCCGCGATGATCGGCGCGTTCAGCGGCCATTGACCGGTCCGGTGCGGTGCCAGGTGACCGGCATCGCCGTCGGGCGATCGCGGCTCATCCGTCCCCGCGCGGGGCACCGGACGCCGTCCATCCGGGGATGAGGACGGCGTAGAATCGTCCGGCCATCGGGAGCACCCAGGGAGGACGCGTGAAGGAGATCGGTGCACACCGCGGTTGCGAACACCCGCCGCGTCACGGCCGCCGTACGGCGCCGGACCGGACGCACCGGTCCGGATGGAGGTCCTCCGTCCGCACGTCGCCGGACCCGTCGAAGCCGGGCGCGTGAGTCCGCTCCTCCGCTCGTTCGTCCTCGCGCTCCTCGTGGCACTCGGTGCCGGCATCGCGCCGGCCGCTGCGGCCACGTCTGCACGCGTCGCGTCCGACCCCGCGCTGACGCTCGCCGAGCGATACGCACCGGTGGTGCGCGTCGTGCGACAGGACGAGAGGTGCGAACACGGTGAGCCGTACGTGCCCACGAGTGTGGACCTGGTCCTCGGCAGTCCGGAGGTCGCCCTCCGCGGTCCATGGGAGCCCCAGAAGATCGTGAAGGTCGCCCCCACCGGCCGGGACCTGTCGGAGGGACTCTTCGAGTACCACCTGGACTTCCCGGGATCCGCCGTCCGGCCCGGCTGCACCTACGACGAGTGGTCGCACGAGATCAACCGGGACCGGTCGCCCGTGATGTACGCACATGTGGTCTCCGAGCCCGGCCATCCGGAGAAGCTGGCGCTCCAGTACTGGTTCTTCTACCTCTTCAACGACTTCAACGACAAGCACGAGGGCGACTGGGAGATGATCCAGCTCAACTTCGATGCCGTCGATGCCGCCGCCGCCCTGCGGACCAGCCCGACGCGGGTCGGCTACAGCCAGCACGAGGGAGCCGAGAGTGCCGCGTGGGGCGCGGCGAAGCTGGAGGTCGTCGGGGGGACGCATCCGGTCGTCTACTCGGCGCTCGGATCGCACGCCAACTACTTCTCGTCGGAGCTGTACCTCGGGCGGAGCGCCGCACAGGGCGTCGGATGTGACGACACGCGTGGCCCGTCCGACGACCTGCGGCCCGAGGTCTCCCTCCTCCCGACCGAGCGGGCCTCGTACCTGGCGGCCGCACCGTGGCTCGGGTACGTCGGCCACTGGGGGGAGAAGCATCCCGGCTTCTACAACGGGCCGACGGGACCGAACACGAAACCCCAGTGGACCCGGCCGATCACCTGGGCGGACACCGAATGGCGCGACGACGCGTTCGCCATCCCCGCAGGCGGCATCAGCGGGACCACCGCGACCGGCTTCTTCTGCGGTGCCGTGGCCACGGGATCGAGCGCACTGACCGCACTCGTCCGGAGCCCGTCGCCGTTCTTCATCGTCTTGGTCCTGCTGGTCGCCCTGACCGTCTGGCTGGGTTCGCGCACCGAGTGGCATCCCTCGGCACCCCTGCACCTCGAGCGGCGACGTGACTGGGGGGCGATCCTGAACGCCGGACGGCGCATGTATCTCCACCGGCCGCGTGTCTTCCTCGGCATCGGACTGCTCTTCATCCCCGTCGGCCTCCTGATCACCGGTGTCCAGCTCCTCCTCTTCCGTGTCGGGAGCCTGAGCAGCCTGGTCGATTCCGCCGGTCGCACCAACGCCTTCGTCAGCCTCCTCGCGCTCACCCTCGGGCTCGTCGTCACGATCTTCACGCTCACGATCGTCCACGCGGCCACGGCGGTGGCGATGAGGGAGATCGACGCGGGACGGTCACCGACGGCCCTCGGCGCCTATCGGCGGATCGTCCCGAAGATCCTTCCGCTCCTGGGGGTCGTGCTCATCGCCGCCCTCGTCGTCGGAGTGCTCGCCCTCACCTCCGTCGGCATCGCCCTCGGCGTCTGGCTCGTGGTGCGCTGGTCATTGCTGGCGCAGGTCGTCGTCCTGGAGGACCGCACGGCGTTCGCCGCACTCCGGAGAAGCGCAGCGCTCACCCGCCGCAACTGGTGGCGCGTGGCGACGCTCCTCCTGTTCGTCACGCTCATGGCGCTGGTCCTCGGTCCGTTCATCGGGACGCTCCTGTTGTTCATCTCGAGCGCGTCCTTCAACGTGATCAATCTCATCGCCAGCCTGGTCTACGTGGTCGTCCTCCCCTTCGCGGCGATCGCCACCACGTACATGTACTTCGATCTCCGGGTCGAGAAGGAACTCGACGTCGAGACCGCCGAGACCGACGAGCTCCTCCCGCGGCAGATCCCGGCGACGTAGCGATGTCCTCGACCACCAGTGAAGGGTCGTCGCGATTGAGCCGGCTCATCGCGACGGCCAAAGCCGTCGCCGACGCCGACCCCGATCAGATCGAGCAGGCCGCACACCGGCTCGGTCAGTCGCGCCGCTATCTGGCGCCGATCGCGTGGGCCGCCGGCGCCCTCGTCCTGCTCGTCCGGGGCATCAAGCTGCTGTTCCTCAACTGGCGGCTCACCGTGGTCGAGTTCATCCCGGCGATCTGGGTCTGGATCGTCATGTGGGATCTCCGGCGCCATTCGCTGCGGGCCGACGTCTTGCGCGACGGCACACCGGGGCAGGTCAGCGTGCTCCTCCTCGTCGCCATCGCCGCGAGCACGGCCGCCTTCTGGTGCAACACCGTCTTCGGCTTCGCCGTCAGCGACGAGAAGGCACGGATCCTCCCCGCCGCTCGGCGGGCCCAACCGCATCTGCGGAGCATCGTCGTGGCCGGGGTCGTACTGGGCGTCGTCCTCACTCTCGGCGCGCTCGTGATCCCGAGGAGCAACTCGCTCATCGTCACCCTCGCCGCGATGGGCATCGTGTACTCGGTGATGCTGATCGGATTCGTCGCCGTCCCGGCACGGTTGCTCGGGGCGAAGAAGCAGCGGCGCAGCCCCAAGGAGGCGATCGGCAGCTGGACGATCGGCGGTGCCCTCAGCGCCGGCGCGGTGGGACCGGGGTTCCTCCTCGACCGGATCGGCCTCGTCCTGAGGGGGGTCCCC
This sequence comes from uncultured Actinomycetes bacterium, assembly GCA_937862675.1. GTDB lineage: Bacteria > Actinomycetota > Thermoleophilia > Miltoncostaeales > Miltoncostaeaceae > CALMEC01. Next base: position 662 of record CALMEC010000004.1, on the reverse strand, counting down.
GGCATGAGCATCCTCGGCTTCATACTGCTCTCGATCGGCACGGGGCTCTACGCCGCCGGCATGTCGTCGGTGAAGGCCGTGAAGCTCAGCATGAAGCTCGACACGTCGGAGGACGACCCCTCGTCGGGGTGACCGGCCCATCGATTCGCGCATCTCTCGCGACTCCGGCACCTCCGTGCGGTTCCCGAGGCACCCAGACCACAGCCGGACGGACCGACTCTCCCGCGGCTCATCCCGCATCCCGCCGGCACGGGCGGCGTGCGGCGGGCATTGCTCCCGATCCGTGCAGGAACTATGGTTTGCCGATGGCAACTTTTCGCAGACTCTTCGCATGCTCGCTGGCGATCGGGCTCACGGCCGCACTGTTCGCCGGTCTGCCGGCGGCCGACGCCGCCGTCACCTTGAACACGGCTCAGCGGAATGCGGCCATCGCCAAGCTCACGGCGTTCCCGGCCGCGAAGTCCTACCGGATACAGGCCCGGGGGTCGTCGGTCACCGTCAGCGAGTGGGGCGCACGGGTCAAGGTCCAGCGGGCTCTGGCCCACCGCAGCCAGGTCGATCCCGACTTCACGCGCATCGATCTCGACTGGCAGGGGCTCAGCGGCCGGAGACGGCTGGTCGGACTGATCGAACGGGTCGGCGGACGGACACGACTCCACTAC
>CALMEC010000003.1 GCA_937862675.1 uncultured Actinomycetes bacterium | reverse complement strand
AGAGCAGGAAGGTGCCGGCGACCAGCCGTCCGATGGAGCGGCCGCCCCGGATGTCGCCGCTGGACGAGGACCCGTCCGCCGTCCCGGTGGTGAGCGTGGATCGCGCGGCGATCGCCGTGCGACTGGCCTCGCAGCTGGACGCGGATGCGCTCACGCGCCTGGTCGCGTTCGTGGAATCGCGTCGCGACGGCGATCTGCTGCTCTCGCGGGACGACGGCATCCTCTCGCTCACCGAGGCCGAGCGCGCCCGGCGCCGATCCGCGGCGGGCTGATCACACGCGGACTGCGCGGACCGTGGAGTCCACGGTCCGCGCGGAGATCACGCGATCATTCCCATTCGATGGTGCCCGGGGGCTTGGACGTCACGTCCAGCACCACCCGGTTGACCCCGTCGACCTCGGCGATGATGCGGCGGGAGATCGACTCGATCAGGTCGTAGGGCAGCCGGGCCCAGTCGGCGGTCATCGCATCATCCGACGTGACCGCCCGGATGACGATGGGGTAGGCGTAGGTGCGGCTGTCGCCCTGCACGCCCACGCTGCGCACCGCCGGCAGGACCGCGAAGCTCTGCCACAGGTCGCGGTACATGCCGGCGCGACGGACCTCCTCCTGCAGCACATAGTCCGCCTTGCGGAGGATCTCCAGGCGCTCGTCCGTGACCTCGCCGATGATGCGGATGGCGAGACCCGGGCCGGGGAACGGCTGGCGCCAGACCATGCGCTCAGGCAGGCCGAGCTCCTCCCCCACCGCACGCACCTCGTCCTTGAAGAGATGCCGCAGCGGCTCGACCAGGTCGACGGCCATGTCCTCGGGGAGCCCGCCCACGTTGTGGTGGCTCTTGATGGTGGCCGCACCGTCTCGCCCGCCGGACTCGATGACATCCGAGTAGAGGGTGCCCTGCACGAGGAACCGGACGTCGCCGAGCTTGTCGGCCTCCTCCTCGAAGATGCGGATGAACTCCTCGCCGATCGCCTTGCGCTTGGCCTCCGGGTCGGTGACGCCATCGAGTTTCGAGAGGAAGCGGTCCTTGGCGTGGACCGACACGAGCGGCACGTGGAAGTGCCCGCCGAAGGACTGGTCGACCTGCTCGGCCTCGTTCTGGCGCATGAAGCCGTGGTCGACGAAGACGCAGGTGAGCCGGTCGCCCACCGCGCGGTGCACGAGCAGCGCGGCGACGGCGCTGTCGACGCCGCCCGACAGGGCGCACAGCACCTTCTCGTCGCCGACCTGAGCCCGGATGCGCTCGACCTGCTCGTCGATGACGTGCGCCGGGGTCCAGGTGGGCGTGGCGTCGCAGGCGTCGAACAGGAACGCCTTGAGCAGGTCTGTCCCGAACGGTGTGTGCACCACCTCGGGATGGAACTGGACGGCGTACATGCCCCGGTCCGGGTTCTCCATCGCCGCCACCGGCGCGCCCTCGGTGGAGGCCGTGACCGTGAAGCCCGCGGGAGGACGCGTGACCGCATCGCGGTGGCTCATCCAGCAGGTGTCGCCCGCGATGTCGCGGAAGAGGCCGTCGCGGCCCTCGATGGAGAGGGCGGTGCGGCCGAACTCGCCGCCGCCGGTGTGCGACACCTCGCCGCCCAGGGCGTTCGCCATCGCCTGCATGCCGTAACAGATGCCCAGGACCGGCACGCCGGCCTCCAGGAGCTCGGAGCGCAGTTCGGGCGCACCGTCCTCATATACCGACGCCGGGCCGCCCGACAGGACGAGGCCCGCCGGCTGGAGACGCGCGATCTCCTCCACCGAGATGTCCGAGGGGACCACGGCGGAGAAGACGCGGCACTCGCGGATGCGCCGCGCGATCAGCTGGCTGTACTGCGCCCCGAAGTCGACGACCAGGACACCGCCCGACGCCTCATCGGCGAGGAACGGGTCCAGCGTCCGGGCCTTCGGCACCTCAGCCCATCCCGACGTGCTGGGAGCTCTGCAGCTTCTTGCCCTCGGTCTTGATGGACGGCGCCACCATGACCTCCACCTTCTGGAAGCTCTGCACCGAGTCGTATCCGCAGGTGGCCATGGCGTTGCGCAGACCGCCCATCAGGTTGAGCGACCCGTCGTTCTCCATGG
>CALMEC010000002.1 GCA_937862675.1 uncultured Actinomycetes bacterium | reverse complement strand
GGGCGCAGGAGGGTGCCGGGGAGAACGCGCAGCCCTCCCAGGGCCCCCCCCGCGGCGGGCGAAAGCGCCACCATCACTGCCAGGATGGCGGCACCCGCCGTCAGGGTGACGAGGGCGGGTCGTGGAAGGGCGGAGGCGCGCATCGGCAACGGAGGCTAGTCGTTCCGTGCAGCGGAGTGGCCCGCCGGTGGTGGTCCGCGACGTCTCCATGCCGCCCGCGCCGCGTGCGGCCGGCGAACCGGGAGAAACTTACGGCGCGGGGCACTAACATCGATCCGGTGGCCGTTCCCCGCGGGACCCGGGGCGCCGGCCGCCTCGCCATGGCCCTCTCAAGTACATCCGACACCAACCGTCGGGCGCGCAATCTCCGGCGCGTGCAGCTCGCCGCGATCGCGATCCCCATGCTCGTGATCGTCGTCGCCTGCCTGGTGACCTCCCGGCACGTGACGACGGCGGGCGAGGACCGGCGGAGCCTCGAGGGCGTCGAACGGGACCTCGTGTCCCTCCGCTTCGACTTCCAGTCCGGGAACGCCAAGTACTGGCGCACCCGGGGGAGCGCCGGCCCGTCTCAGTCGATGGACGCGTACGCCGACGAGTTCCGCGCGGACCGGGCGCGCTTCGCCCGGCTGGCGGCGATCCGCGGACGCTCGTCCGAGGAGACGGATGCCATCGCCGAGACCCGCACCGGCTTCGATCGCCTGGCAACCGTCGTCCTGGCGCCGCGGACGGGGGCGCCGTCGGCTGTCGCGGAGCAGCGCACGACCGCCGCCGTGATCACGATCGACCACGGTCTCTCGAGGTGGATCGCGACCCTCCAGCGGGAGATCGACGACTCCAACAACGAGTCGGACCGTGTCATCGCGCAGCTCCTGGTCGCGCTCGGGTTCCTCGTCGCCGTCCTCGTCGCCGTCGCCGCCATGATGTGGGTGCACATCGATCGCCAGCGACGCCGGGTCCTGGACGACGTGGCCGCGGCCCCCGCGGTGTTGGGGGGGCACATCGTGCGCCAGGGCCGCGGGTTCCGGGAGGGGGGCGCCGCGGAGCGCGACTCCTCCCGCCTCGTCATGGCGTCGGTCCAGGACGGGCTGATGGAGCTCGACGAACTCGGCCGGGTCAAGTGGATGAACCGCCGGATGGAGGACCTCACGGGATGCCGTGAGACCGAGATGATCGGCCGGCCGCCTCCGTGGGCGGACGACGTGCCCACCGGTTTCACGGGTGACGTGGACCTCATCGTCCGAAGGACGGACGGAACGGATCGCGACGTCCTCCTCACCGTCTCCCGGCTCGCGGAGGATCGTGGCTTCCTGCACGTCGGCAAGGACATGACCCTCCGCCGGCGCGCCGAGGCCGAGCTGCGCAGCCTCTCCGTGGAGCGCGAGGTCCTGCGCGAGGTGGCGACGTTCGTCGCCGGTGGCGCGGAGCCCGCGGAGGTGTTCGCGCTCGTCGCCCGCGAGTCCGCGACGTTGATGCAGGCCGACGCCGCCGTCGTGCGGAAGTTCGTGGACGACGACGACCGCTCGGTCGACCTCGGGCGATGGGTCCGTCCCGGTGGCGGGCGGGGTGATCCCCCGGCCCGTGTCCGCCAGTCGAGCGACGCCCCTCTGGCACAGCTCCTGCGGACGGGCGCCGCCGCCCGCGTCGACGACACGAACACGCTCGATGCCGCGACCGCGGCACAGTTCGCGGAGGCCGGGTACCGGGCGGGCGTCGCCGTCCCCATCCGCGTCGGCGACTCGCACTGGGGCGTCCTGGAGGTGCTGTCCGGTCTCCCCGACGCATTCCCCCAGGACGCGGAGACACGGCTCTCGCGCTTCGCCGAGCTCATCGGCATGACGGTGTCCAACGCGGACGCGAACGCGCGGCTGGCGGACCAGGCGGCCACCGACCCCCTCACCGGCCTGGCGAACCACCGCCGCTTCCACGAGCGGCTGCGCACGCAGACCGAGGAGGCCCGCGCGGCGGGTGAGGACCTCGCCCTGGTGATGATCGACCTGGACCGGTTCAGCGACGTCAACGCGACCTTCGGCCACCATGTCGGTGACGAGGTGCTCGCCGAGACGGCGCGGCGGCTGGCGCGTGAGGCGCGTGTGGGGGAGACCGTCGCACGCGTCGGCGGCGAGGAGTTCGCCTGGATCCTGCCCCACACCGACGGCCTGAACGCGTGGCGTGCGGCCGAGCGTGCACGGCTGGTGATCGCGGCCACGCCGTTCGGGGACGGGGTGGGGACCGTCACGGCCTCGGTCGGCGTCGCCGACCTCTCACAGGCAGCGGGTGCCGAGGAGCTGCAACGGCTCGCGGACGGGGCGCTGTACTGGGCGAAGGCCACGGGACGCAACCTCACCCTCCGGTACTCGCCGGAGGTGGTCCGTGAGCTGTCGGTCGCCGAACGGGCCGAGCGTCTGTCGCGCAGCCACGCCGTCACGGCGCTGCGCGCACTGGCGCGGGCGGTGGACGCCAAGGACCCGTCGACGGCCCGTCATGCCGAACGGGTGGCGACGCTCTCGGTCGCCATCGCCCGTGCCATGGGATGGGAGAGCGACCGCCTGGAGCTCCTGGAGGAGGCGGCCCTCCTCCACGACGTCGGGAAGATCGGCATCCCGGACGCCATCCTGCTGAAACCCGGACGTCTGGATGCGGCGGAACGGGAGAACGTCATGACCCATGCCGCCCTCGGCGCCGAGATCGTGTCGGATGTGCTGTCGGAGGAGCAGGTCGCCTGGATCCGCTCGCATCACGAGCGGTGGGACGGTTCGGGCTACCCCGACCGGCTGGACCGGAAGGCGATCCCGGACGGTGCGCGCATCATCGCGGTGGCCGATGCGTGGGACGCCATGACCAGCGTGCGGACGTACGGGGCGTCGCACGCCCCGAGCGAGGCGCACGACGAGATCGTGGCGCAGGGCGGCCGGCAGTTCGCACCGGAGGTGGTGACGGCGTTCCGCCGTGTCTGGGCCCTTGAGGACATCGCCGTGGCCCCCCGGCTCGACTGATCCACCGGTGTGCATGTGCGTTCGCGTCCCCGTGCGTCCTGATGCGCCGGAGACCGTACGCGGATCTCGGTGGCCTGTGCCGAGCGAGACGGCGGGTGTTGCCAGTGCCCGGCATGGCGCAGTGCGACGGGGTCGGGGTTAGGCCTCACCGTCGCGCCTATGGGCGTGACGCACTACGTCAGGGGCCGCACCACCTGTGATGCGGGACGGTCGAATGTGAGTACCGTGATGGTTGCGAACCGCTTCCGTGTGCGCGGAGCGGTGGCGAGAACACGGATGGCATCGGCCTCAGTGAACCCGGTAGCGGGCCGTGTGTTGATGAGCACGAACATGGTCGGCGCGTCGAAGTCCCGGTACCAGGATGCCCGTGCATTCACGCGTACGGGGCAGAAGCGGTGTCCGTCTGCGCAGATGTTGACGGCGGCGACGTTCAGGCCGGTCCTGTACCTGAGGGGATGCGCGTCCCAATAGCCGGCGACTCCTTCGTCGATCCCCAGGGAGTGGAGGTAATCGGAGATGTTCCGGTGTTCCATCGCCAGAGACCCGTGTTCACGTTCTCGGATGATGTCCTGCCGGACGACGGCGGCCGCTCCCGGTACGACCAGTACCGTGATCGCCGCCGCCGCCGCGATCGCCGCCGGGTGCCGCCGGGTGCCGAGGGTGCCCACTGAAGTGGGGCGAGGACAGCGACGGCGAACCAGATGGGAATGAGATAGCGCGCGTTTTCGGCTCCCGTCACCTGGGCATTCGGGGCTCCACTGACCGTGTACGCCCCGAGGAGAAGCGGCAATCCGATCATCGTGTGGAGTGCGAGGGCACTCATCCCCTGGTCATGGTCGGATGCTGATCGCCGACGCACAATGGCGACGACCGTACCGACAAGGAGTCCGGCGAGCACGAGGGGCGGGAGCCATCCCAGGAGTCGGTCCGGGATGCTCGATCCGTTCGCCACGCCCAGGACGGCGAGGACGTTCCGCCAGATCTGTGCGCAGTGATGCAACATGTCGGCGGGTGAGGCGACGGCGACGAGTCGCGTCCCCGTGCGACTACCGGAGCTGGTGATGCCCAGGCGCGAAAGAACACTCAGGAGCAGCACAGCGCCGATGAGTGAAACGAACAGACTCACTCTCAGTTGCCGGACCGTCGTCGACAAGTCCCGATCGCGCCGGCGAAGCACAGCGAGGACCACGAGGAGCGGTGCGACGCCGACCACAACGGTCAGCGGATCCGATGCGATCAGGACCGACATCACGACTATGAGGAGCGTCCGCCCGAATCGGGTCCGGACTAGGGCTGACGGTCCGCGTTCCGCATCAACCACGAGGTAGGCGCAGAGGCCGAGAAACAGCCACGTGCTTCCCCGGTACGCAGCGGCGACCTGTGATAACTGCACCACCTTCGCCGCTGAGACCATCATGGCGGCGGCCCCCCACCCGGCAAGCTGGCTTCCGCTGGCTCGTGTGACGGCGACGCCGAAAAGGGCGATGGCGACGAGGGAGGTGGCATACGGAAGAACGAGCCAGATGAAGCGATGACCGGGTACCCACTCCGTCACGGTGAATGACATGACGTCCCAGATGGAGGTGATGTCCCCGAGCAGCGTCCGCTGGCCGGTGATCCCGTCACGACCGAACGACTCCGACAGAACCGACGGCGCCACCGCATCGGCGTTCCAATCGACGGCACGACCCAGACGCGGAAGACGCAGAAGCGTGAGCAGAAGAGAGACGGCACCCAGGAATATCGTCGGAATCAGGGTACTTCGTGTCACAGAGAACATCGGTGCGGGCGATCGTGGTGTGACCATCACGGATCAGAGATCAAGCTCGGTGTGACCTCGCTCGATCGCTCGACAGACAGACCTCTGAGAAGTGGGTCTGTCGAAGGTCACGTCATGTCCCGGGAGGTTCAAGAAATCCCCGCTAACACCTGTTTCATGGTGCAGGGCGGGCTGGGGTGGCCTGCGAGGATCGCCGAACGGTGGGCGGTGGCGCTTGTCGTCGAGCAGGTGAGTGTTCCCGTACGGCGGCGAATGAGTCGCGGCGCCGCATCCCGCAGGAGGGAATCGAGGGCCTTCAGGGTCGTCACCGGTCCGGATGTGACGCGGCGACGTGGGTGTCCGGGTCGGTCGCGCGGGGGAGGACGCCGGCCCCCCGCCGTGCCTGGACGGCGACGGAGTGCCGCGCAGCCTGGCGCGCACACATCTGCGGATCCGGGGGCGCGTCGAGCATCCGCACAATGCCGCGGCGGATGTCGGCCGGGTCCGTCGGGTCGACGAGGACCCCGCACTCCCCGATCACCTCGGAGGTGCCTCCCACCCGGGTGGCGACGACGGGACGCCCGGACGCCAGGGCCTCGAGCGCGACGATGCCCAGCGGCTCGACGGTGCTGGGGAGCGCCAGCACGTCGCACGCGGCCATCCACTCGGCGACGGCCGTGTTGTCGACGGCTCCTGTCAGTATGACGCGTCCGGTCAGCCCGCGTTCGGCGACGGCTTCCTGGAGCGTCTCCCGCAGCGGACCGTGCCCGACGTAGACCAGCCGCAGATCCGGGTGTTCGTCCATCAGGGGGGCGGCCGCGTCCAGGAGCCGCAGGGGGTTCTTGCGTTCCGTCAGGCCGCCGACCGCGAGGAGGACGCGGCACCGCTCCGGCAGCCCGAGCCGGCGGCGGGCGGCGGTGCGGTCTCCCGGACGGAACCGCTGGGTGTCGACGCCCATGTTGATGACGTCGATATGACGGTTCGTGGGGATGCCGGTCCGGATGCCGTCGGCAAGGTAGTCGCTGACCGCGATCACCCCGCCCGCTCGGCGGAGCGCGAACCGTGACCCGGTGCGGATGGGGCGCGACCGGAGGTTCGCCACGTCGCCGCCGTGGGCGGTGACCACCCAGGGCCGGCGGAGGACACGGCCGCAGACCGCTGCGATCACGCCGGTCGGGACCATGTAGTGGGCATAGATCACGTCGGTTCGACGGGTGTGCGCCAGAGCACGTGCGAGGAGCCCCAGGTATTTGGCGGGTGTCCGCAGCCGTCCGCCGCGACGGTGGGAGATCACCACGCGGTCCACGTGATGCCCCTCGGCCTCCAGGGCGGCGGACATCGTCGCGACGAAGGCCCCGTAGTCCGGATCCTCCGGGCCCGGATACATGTTGCTGAGGCACATGATCCGCAGCGGCGCGGTCATGACGTGGTCGCCGGGACCCGTTCCTCGGGTGGGGTGCGTGCGGCGTAGAGGGCGGCCGCGAGTCCCAGGAGCATCCACGTGTACGGGTCCTCGAAGAGGGCCGAGTACAGGAGGCTGTGGAAGAAGATCCCGATGAGGACGGCGAGCGTGGTCCAGGCGATCAGTCCGTCGTCTCCGGGTGACCGTGAGACGCGTGCCAGTGCCACCGCCGCCCCGAGGCCCATCAGGACGAACAGGCCGAGTCCGATGGCGCCGAGCTCGGCGAGGACCGTCACCGGCGCCGTGTGCGAGATGAACACCCGGGTGCGGCGCCGGTCGTGCTCGGGGAACGTCTCGGCGTACCGTTCGGCGAACGCGCCCAGCCCGACGCCGTGGACCGGCGAGGTCTTCCAGAGGTCCACGCCGCCCTCGGCCAGCCGGAACCGTCCCTCACCGCTGCCGGCCAGCTTCGAGACGGAGGTGAACTTGTCGCGCACGCTCTCCTTCGCGATCATGGCCGGCCCTCCGATCAGGACGAGCGCGGACACCGTGACGAGAAGCGTCCTCTTGACCCCGAAGAGGCGGAGCGCGACGAGGAAGAGCGCGACCATCAGCATGATGGCGCTGGACCGCGAGAACGTGACGATCAGGCCGGCCGCCATGACGACGCAGGCGGCGGTCAGGAGCCAGACCCGGGTGTCCTCGCGGCTCACGCTGATGACGACGATGGAGACCACGATCGTGAGCGCCAGGTAGCGCCCGAGGATGTTGGGGTCGTAGAAGATGCTGTTCGCCCGGAAGAAGCGGTTGTAGATGTTCGCCTTCTCGAGGGTGGTGTTCCACCAGATCGTCCCGGTGGCGAACTGGAAGACGGCGAGCCCGGCGACGCCGACGGCCATTGCCACGGTGGTCGTGACCATCGCGCGGAGGGGGCGGTCGGCGTGGGGCCAGAGGGACGCCACCAGCCGGAGCAGGATCACGAACGGGATGTAGAAGCAGACGATCTTGATCGTCGCCTCCTGGAGGTCGTCGCTCCACCACACGGAGATCAGGGTCATGGCGGTGAAGGCGGCCGTGGTTCCGTCGATCCAGAGGCTCCGCGACGTGGGTGCGGGGAAGCGTCCGGTCCGGCGGCCGACGATCCAGACGATGACGCCCAGGCCCACGACGGCATACAGCGGAACCAGGAGATTGGCGCTCTGACTGCCCAGGCTCACCGGGATGCGGATCGGGAGCGAGACGGCCAGGAGCACGAACCAGATGACCGGTCGCGCGAGGAGGAGGCGGACCAGCAGGATGCAGACGACGACCGCCACCACCAAGGCGACGACGGTGAGGCCGATGCGGGGGAGCGAGGACACGCGGTCCCAGGCACGGTCGGCGTCGTGGCGTGAGACGAGGCTTCCTCCGAGGAGCAGCCACGTCGCGACCAGCACGGCGAGGGACCCGGCGTGACGGGCCTCCGCCCCCTTCT
>CALMEC010000001.1 GCA_937862675.1 uncultured Actinomycetes bacterium | reverse complement strand
GCAGGCCATGTCGGCGCTGCGCAACGACCGCACCAGCTTCGTGATCGCGCACCGGCTCTCGACCATCCTCGACGCCGACCTGATCCTGGTGATGGAGGCCGGCGCCATCGTCGAGCAGGGCACGCACGCCGAGCTGATCGCGGCCCGGGGCGCGTACCACCGCCTGTACACCTCGCAGTTCGCGGCACCCGTGGCCGAGGACGAGGAACCGCCCGACGGGATGCCGGCAGGGGTCGCCTCGCCCGTCCCGGGGTAGACGGCGATTCCGCGGGTTCGCGGCACGGTTTCACGCCCCCCGGCGGCGCGGATACGTCACCGGACACCTCGGACAGGTGAACCGGCATGCCTCTCAGCGTCCGGCGACGTCCCGCATCCCCCGGTGACGCACCCCGCACCCACGACTCCGTGGAATCAACTATCTCGACACGTCGCCGGCCGGGCCGCGCGGTCCGGCCCCGGTGCAGAGGTGGGTGGAACGCCTGTGCCGGACAGCGGCGGTCCGCGGGCTGCGCACGCCGGCCGGTCGTGGCGCCCCGCGGCGCCGGGTCAGTCCCGGACGTTCAGGTCATCCGGTTCGGCGACGGACGAGAGCAGCCATCGGATGGGCGGTGGCTCCCCACCGGTCCGCTGTGCCGCCAGGACCGTCGACTGGACGACGTGTTCGACGAGTGTTCGACGGCGTTCCGGGGTGTCGGGGAAGTCGCCGATGACCACCGCGCCGTGCCCCGGGAGCAGGAACATCGCGCGCCGGTCCCCGGTGGGGGCGGTGAGCGTCCGGCAGACGATCCCGGTGGCCGGGGCCGTTCCGTCGGGGGCGGGCGCGACGCCACGCGCCCGGTCGCCCACCGGTCCGGACGCCTGTGCCGCATGGCGGTCCTGGATCTCCGCGAGTGCCGCCACATCCGGCCCGCCGGTCAGGAGGACCAGCACCGGCAGCCCACGTCGCGCCACGTCGCCGTCGAACGCCCGCCAGAAGCGGTCCCGCTCAGCGGCGTCGTCGGGAAACCGGGGGTCGATGAGGACGGTCGCGTCCTCGGCCTCCACATAGGTGGACCGGTGGACCGGGACGTCCCCGGCGCCGGATGTGGGGGTTGTCCACTGCCAGAGCCCCTCGGTGATCTTCGTCACGTCCATCGTCATGCGTCGTGTCCCGCGTCGGAGATTACGTGGCGGTTGCCGGCTGCATCTCATCGCGAGGCGGTGTCCTCGACCGCCGGAGGATCCCGGATATCCCGGTGGATCGCTCGTCCGTGCCTCACGGGAGATTTGCTCGGCAACCACATACGAACTCCTGACGCGGGACACGAGATGGGTTCACTCCGCGGAATTCGCGGCGTGATTCGTGTCTCCGGCGGCCGCGGATACGCCCCTCATCCGCCCGCCCCGGGCCAGCCACAGGTCCCCGCGCCCGCCCCTGACCAGCCCACCGGGGCGACGCGAACAGGCGGGCCGGCATGCCCTTCGGCGCGCGGCGGCGTCCCGCATCCCCTCGGTGGCGCGCCCACATCCGCCTCCGCGGAATCAACCATCGAGGGAACTCAAGCAGAATGGACGATCTGCCGAGGGCACTATGGTCGTCTGTCCGATGCGTGCTCGCACCCTGGGGGATCGGGTGGACGGGTGCGCGTCGTCCGAGGGAACGTCCGCATTTGGCAGAGCCGTGCTCAGCGGAAAGGATGCCCCCCATGCGTCGCCACACACTCACCGCCACAACCGTCCTCGCCGTCGCGGGCCTCCTGGTCCCGGCGGCCGTCCACGCCGCGGGTGCCCGCACGGTCACCGAGGGCTCCGCGGTCGCCGCCAAGTCCGTGCACGCCAAGAAGCCGGTGAAGAAACCGGCCAAGCCGAAGCGCAAGGTCGTCCCGCGCTTCATGTTCCGCTTCCCGGGCCGGGGATACGGCCATGGCGTGGGGATGTCGCAGTACGGGGCGTACGGCATGGCGCTCGACGGCAGGACCGCGGCCGAGATCATCACGACCTACTATCGCGGCACCACGATCGCGACCGTTCCGACCACCACCGTACGGGTGCTTCTCGCGTCCGGCGTCAAGAACCCGCAGGTCGCCGCGTCCGGCACCTGGTCGGTCACCGCGGACGGGGGGACCGTGCCGCAGGTGCTCGACGCCGGGGCCGCCTACACCGTGAAGAGCACCGGTGCCGACCGCCTCATGCTGGCGTCTGCCGACGGGCGCGCGGTGGCCACCCGCACCGGGGTACTGGTCCTGACGCCGCTCGACGGCGGAACGCTCTCCCTCAACGGCAAGAGCTATCGCGGGGTCCTGCGGATCACGCCGCAGGGCGCCGGGGTCACGGTCATCAACGCCGTCGACCTCGAGAGCTATCTCCTCGGCGTCGTCCCCCGCGAGGTCCCGGCATCCTGGGGCGACCGCGCCCCGGCCGTGCTGGAGGCCCAGGCCATCGCGGCCCGGTCGTACGCCATCGCGACCAAGAAGACCGGCGCGTTCGACATGTACGCCGACGAGCGCAGCCAGGTCTACGGTGGCGCCTCGGGCGAGGATCCCCGCACCACGGCGGCCGTGCAGGCCACCGCAGGCCAGGTGGCCACCTACGGGGGCCGCGTGGCGACGACGTTCTTCTTCTCCACGTCCGGTGGCATCACGGAGAACGCGGAGAACGTCTTCTCGAACCCCGTGCCGTATCTGGTGAGCATCAACGACGCGAAGTACGACAAGCTCTCCCCGGTGCACCTCTGGCGGGGCGCGGACATCCTCCGGTTCACGGACACCCGGCTGGGGCAGCTCCTGGGGACGAAACCCGTCCTCACCATGAAGATCACGAAGCGCGGGGTCTCACCGCGTGCGATGCGGGTGAGGATCACCACGCGCACAGGGGGCGTCAAGATCATGACGGGCGCCCAGGTCCGCTCGGCGCTCGGCCTGCGGTCCAGCTGGTTCGAGGTGCGGCGCTCCATCCGGTAGCGCCTGCCCTGCCCGGGAGCGGTCCCGTCCCTGCGACCGTCGCGACGCCAGGGCTCCGGACGGACGAGGACAGCGGGCCCACGGGGCTTTGCCGTGGGGGAAAGTGCCGCCACGGCAGGCCTGCGGGGGCCATATCACCACGGGTACGGGACGACCCCCGGATTGGCGTGCCTCCGGTGATCGTCCCGGCGAGGCCCGGTTTAGTGCCTGTGCTTCTTGACGGGTGCCTTCGGTGTGGCCTGCTGCGCCGGGACGACCTCCTCGTCGCCGGGCTCGGCCTCGGTCCCGCCGACCACGATCTTCCGCTCGCAGCTGCGGTCGACCACATCGTTCGCGCGCGCGTACGCGACGTCCCAGCCGGGACCGCAGACCAGGATGTCCACCTGCTTGTCGTCGGCGCGTGCGATCAGGACGTCGTTGCCCCGGCCGCCGAAGAGGATGTCCTCGCCGGCTCCGGCGTACAGGACATCGTTGCCGCGGCCGCCGAAGACGCGGTCGTTCCCGCTGCCGCCGAGCGCGACGTCGTTCCCCCGGCCGCTCTCGATGACGTCGTCGCCGGCCTGACCGAAGAGCTGGTCGTTCCCGCGGCCGCCGCGGATGACGTCGTTGTCCTCGTTGCCCGCGATCCGGTCGTTCCCGTCTCCGCCGTTCAGCACGTCGTTGCCGGGACCCCCGGAGATCCGGTCGTGACCGCGGTGACCGAAGACGACATCGCCGCCCGCGCCCGCGCTGATGACATCGGACCGGTTCGTCCCGTTCAGGATCTCAGGGCTGGCCGTGCCGTTGACCACCGCGCCCACGGCGATCGGCGCGCTGATCGCAAGGACCGCGGCCCCCGCGACGATCTTCGCCTTCAACTTCATCTGGTGCTCCTTGCCCGTGAGGGACGATTCGTGACGCGGGCACCCTCTCGGTCGCTCATGAGCGAATCTGGAAGCCCGTGTTCGGAAGGTGTAAGGCGTTAGTGATCAAGGTGTACGGATCACTGTGTCCCGCGGGCCCCTTCGCTCACGATCTCGCCGAGACGGCACGACAGGCGGCCGTCGCCGCTGCCTCCATGCACGCGAACGCCGATCGTCCGCGCTGGAACGCTGACCGGCGTGACGGTGGGGAGGGGATGACGCTGCCGGGCGGCCGCGGCGGTCGGCAGACCGGCAACGGCTTCTCGTCGAAGCGGCTGCCGAAGGCTGCACCCGCGTGGGCGGAGGCGTCCATCCGCCTACTGGTTCTCGAGGAGCTC